>CALESU010000212.1 GCA_937914905.1 uncultured bacterium | reverse complement strand
CACTTTCTTGAACATACCGCATTGAAGCTACGCTTACGCCCATGATTCCTGAAGCCAAAACGGTCGGATTCTGTAGAGAGATTCCGGCAATTGAAAGTGACAAATCAATCATGTTGGTCTTATCTTATCACGAATTTATAAAATCGACACTTTGTTCCTTCACGATCATTTCACCCGAATCCATAGTCACGATATTAAAATACCCTTTCCCATGATTTTCAAATGTGGGGGCTTCTTGATGAGGCATAATGCCAAATTGAACCGCCGTACTTCCAAGGATTGGTATCTTATTCCGTCTTGAACGTTAATAGTCCCCCGGTGGATATGACCGTGAAATACTCCCAGAATCTGTTCTCGATGTTCCACAAACAATGCGTGGAGTTTTTCTCCCTCCAATAGAAGCATTTTTTTGTCAACCCAGTTACAATCCATGGCAAGAAGAGGAAAATGGACAAAAATAGTTATGAGACTGTGGGTGTTGGTTAGTTGACTCTGTATCACATCCATCTGTGCTTCAGAAATAGTTCCATGGGGATCAATTTCCCGAGGACCTCGCGCATCAACGACCAGAAATGAGTTCCCCGATACCTTGAAACTATATACTAATTTATCCTGCATGAGTTGTATTCTCTCCCCTATCTGAAGCCCTGACAAGATCATTTGCGAGTCATCATGATTTCCCGAAACATAGTACATCGGGATCTGCACTTCCTTGACCATTTGAGCATAAAGCTCATACGATTTTGGATCTGGGTCAGCAACTACATCTCCTGTATGAATAATAAATTCTGGCTTGAAGGGAAGGTTTTGAATGGCTTGAATGACTGATTGAAATGAATGGAAGGTGTTCACTCCCTGCAAGAGAAATGCAGGATCGGGGCCAATGTGTGTGTCTGAAATATGAATAAATCTGATCATACATTTATTTTCCAACGATCCACTCCCTCATTTTATCATTCTCCCACGTGTTTACCACTTGCTCAGGGGTGAGCCATCCACGCCGAGCGACTGACACTCCATACCGCATCCAATCCATGTGGGGCACGGCGTGAGCATCGGTATTGATGGTAAATAGGGCTCCTTGACGTGATGCATCTTGTACTAAACTGCTAGGGAGATCTAAACGCGAGGATCCGCTATTTATCTCCAGTGCGATGCGATTGTTGATTGCATACGCGAAAATTGCATCCCAATCTGCATCCACTCCATCTCGCTTCCCGATCAATCGCCCTGTTGGATGGCCCAATATCTTTACTTTCGGAAATGAAAACGCTTTGAGGATTCGCGAGGTCATTTGCTCGCGCTCCATCCGAAATGCGCTATGAATGGAGACGATGAGGTAATCTACATAAGGCAAGGCTTCCTTCGAAAATGCAATTTCTCCTGAAGGGAGAATGTCCACTTCAAGACCGATATAGTATGTTATTTTTTTAGATAGTAAAACTTGATCAATATGTTCTTTACGGCTCTTCAGAAGAGATATAACCTCTTTGCTCGAAATGCCCGATTGTTTCGGATTATGGTCCGTAAATCCGATGTAGGAATACCCAAGTTCTTGTGCTTTTTGAGACAATTCCGCAAACGTATTAAGTCCTACATCATGTGAGGTCTTTATGTCAAAAGATGAATGGGTATGCAAATCTCCTTTGATATCTGTGAGATTGATTAACGAAGGAAGCTCTCCTTTTTTTGCGATTTCGATTTCTCCTTGACCTTCTCTCATTTCCGGCGGAATGTACGGTAATCCCAGAAATGCATACAGAGATTCTTCATCTTTGAAATGAATAATGTCATCCTGAGGCGAAGACGAAGGATCCAAACTCCTTATGGATTCTTCGCTTTGCTCAGAATGACTTGATTTTGTCATCCCAGGCTTGACCTGGGATCCAGAATCACCCATTCTCTTAAGCCCATACTCCGATAATGAATATCCTTTCTTCAGCGCATGTTCTCGCAGCTTGATATTGTGTGCTTTGCTTCCGGTGAAATACTGGAGCATTGATCCGTAGCTATCAACGTCTTGCACGCGAAGATCTATCCGTACATTACCGGCTGCAAGAATTGAGGCTTTGTGATCTCCTGCAGCTTCGACAGATCTTTTTCCGGGATAAGTCAAAAAATGATTGACAATTTTTGGTGCATCTTTGTCTTTTGCCATGACCGCAATGTCTATGTCGCCGATGGTTTCACTCATTCTACGCAACGATCCCAATACGTCCACATGCTCAACTTCTTTCCGTTGAGAGAGAAATTGGGTAACTTCGTCTGCAAGAGAAAGTGCAAATGAAAGAGGCATCCGCTCATCTCTTCGATCATGATGGAGATACACTTCAAGTGAACTGATAATGTCATCCTGTGACTTTTGTCCAAAACCTTCGAGACCTGCGATCCTCCCCGCCCGCGCCACTTGCAACAAATCATGAATAACGGTTTCCCTTTCTGTGAGGCCAAACATTGCAACTAAGCGAAATGCTTTTTTAGGACCAATCCCCGGGACTTCCATGAGGGTAAAAACGGAAGGTGGGATCCCTTTGAGAAGTTCGTTGAAATGCGTAGACTCTCCTTTTTCAAAATACTCAGAAAGTGCAGAGCCGATCCCCGGGCCGATCCCCGGAACTGAATACAACTTCCCTTCTGCCCAAAGATCTTTAAGCTCTCGTGACAAATGCTCCAGGGTGTCCGCAACTTTTTGATACGCAATCATGCGAAATCGTGTGTTTGCAGAAACTTTGGGGCTTTCTTGAAGATCTGTGGCTAAGAGAAATGACGCAGCAATGTGACGTAGGAGTTTTGCAACTTCTTTATTGGAAAATCTATCTTCAGAGACTGGCATGACAATAGTATACCGCTTACTGTTTATGAAAGCGCGTTCGGACCAAATCCAAAAGGAAGCAAGCAATCTATACCTTCAAATCGATACACGCGATCTGTATTAAACACACACAGAATGATGATCTTTTGTTTTGCAAGAACTTCAAATTCTTTGATAACCTGGCGACAGACTCCGCAGGGAGTCCCATTTTGTTCCTGCTCAATTGAGGCGGTAGTTTCTAAATCTGCAGTGGGCCGTGCGATTACTGCAATTTTCCGGACCTGATCATGTTTTCCTTGTGAACCAATCGCGTACAGCGCACTTCTTTCCGCACAGCTTGTGGGGGTATACGCTGCATTCTCTTGATTGCTTCCTTTGAATACGGTGCCGTCTTCCAGCAAAATTGCTGCGCCAACGCTGAAGTGTGAATAGGGAGAATAGGAATGCTTGAGTGCTTCGCGAGATTCGAGAACGAGCGAAAGTTCATCGGGAGGGAGATCGTTTTGTGATGGGAACATTTGATACGAGATCTGCAGTGCTTGCATAAATTGAGTTGAGTTCATAACGTTATTTTACCACAAACACAAATGATTGGAAAAAAGATCAAATATGTGTTACAATCAGCCCCAAATGAGAAATGGGAAAGAGCAAGAATATCAACCAAACATTAATACTTACTTATACCCGTTAGCAGGAGTTACACTTCCACCCGATCTTGGAAGCCTTGCCATGGTTCGAGATAAAGGAGTCTTTCTTTCTTCGTCTGCAAGATACGCTCCTGAAAAACTTCTTCCTCTGCACGCAGTTCAAGTAGTATCAAGACCACGAGTCGAAGTCGGTACATACCCTTATGACGTTGAGATGTTTTCCGTAACCCAAGAAGGGCAATTTGTGGGTGCAAGATATTCTGAAAAGAAAGATTTTGGATTCACCCTTCAATCGCTCTCTGTCTCTGGTTATGACTATTGGTTTCCAGAGCCGGCTGGCGAGATTTCGAGAGGGACAGCGTCAAATCCGTTGCAGGGGTATATACAGTCAATCTCGAATCGTGAACGGACCGGAGAAAGAACTGATCCAAGAATATCAAAAGAAGCTACTACGTTATTTGGACCTCATATTATTGAAGCAACTGGGCATACGAAGTTACTTACTGTTCACTTCCAACCACATATTGACGCATTGGCAATGATTGGCTGGCCAGGGACAAGAAAAGGGGCTTCTGTAGCTTTTCCAACTCAAATGGTGGCGAAGCTCAATGAGTATCTAAGCGGAAAAGTCACATGTGAACATTTGGGGGCAGATTCTCTCGTTGCAGTTAACTCTGATTATTTTTCAGTTTCAGTTCCCGCGATTCTACCAAGACTTTCCTAATCTCCCCCTATTCGTCACGCGGAATTCTTTTCCCACAGGAGGAAGTGAATCTGTTGCAAATAACTCAAGCTGAGTTGACGCAGGGCTTCCAAGAGACACGTGATGTATAAAATCATCAACTTCTTCATCAGTAACATCGTATTTTTTCATGAGTTCTTCCATGAAGCCAACGTGCATTCTCCGGAAGAAGTACAAGTCTTTCTGATCGTGGTCCTTTTTTTTCTCTTTAAGAAGCCCTGTCATTTGCTCTGCTTCTGCATCAAGAGAGTGAAGCTTGTTCCAATAATCAGCGGTATTCAATGACCCATTTTCGTTTTGAGCTTGTGCTTTTTGGTTCAAACAATTCATTCTTGTTCCGTACACTGCTTGCATAGTATTTTCCACATCTTGATCACCTAAAATTGTTTCAGCCACCATTCCCAGAGCTATCGCACCCATAATCGCATGCTCTCTATTAAATTTCTTGACAAATGGCACTTCTGCAAGACAGGTCTGCTTGGCAAACTCATCTAAGTGCCAAAGCTCCCAGAAGAGTCGTTCTATGTCAGTTAATGTCCCGTTCCCATTTTTTGGATCCCTAATACTTTCCCAGATTCTATTTATTCCCGATTCAGTATTATCCTTATCTGCTTTCCAACTAAACGGCCTCTTTTTTGACGGTGCGGACTGGAATGTCCTTAAAATTGCATCCCAATAAGGTGACACCATATCTACTAAATCTGCCCATACCACCATTTCTGTCCCTGAACGCAGTTTCGCTTTTTCTTCTAAATTCAAATCTAGCAAAGGACTTGAATCTTCCTCTAGTAAAAGTAGTTTCTCATGGTAATCCTGTTCAAATTCTGGAGATAAACCAAATTGACTCGCTTCCCCATTAATAAATTTGTCCCCTTTTTTAGCTTTCAAAAGAGTGATAAGCTGAGCGGGAGATAATGTCGTGAGATCGAGTTGGTCCGCATTAAATGCCACTAGTAGATCTTTTGGATCACTGATTCCTACTGCCGATCTATTGAATGGATTAAATGCTTGCGCAATGTTGCCCGGCTCATCATGCCTCAGTATCATTACCGCAGCCATTGATGTAATTTGCTGAGCTTGATCCAGTGAAATACCGTTCAACTCTGCATACTTTTCTTTTAAGCAAAGCGCTTGGACAGCGCCAGCCACAGCATGACCCATTTTTGCAGGCAGGGCTAAGTCTGGATCTTGAATCATCCGAAGCTCGGTATTGAGTTGATCCCAATCATGAAAATATGGAGTAAGGAGCATGGCTTTGAGAACATTTTGCCCAAACTGTTCCTGGAATGTCTCTTTGTTTTCTCCTCCATAAGATTCAATTACTTTTTTGAGCCCAAGTTCAAAATGCCGCGCATGATGATTTCCATGATGTGCAATTACTTCTGTCCCTTTGAGAAGTTGCCGACCTGAAGGGGTATCTCTCGTTTCGAGATGATACCTCATTTGATTTGCACAAGCTTCAGCGAATCGAGATTCTGTTTTAAGACAAGGATCGGTCAAATTGGGTTCTGGAGTATCGACAAGACGAACGCGTTGCAAGAAGTGAGCAGGTTCACAAAAACCCAATTTTTCTTGAGGAATCAACATTAGTTGTCGTGGTTGTATTTCTGTCATACCAGTTCCTGACTGCTAATGTATACAAAATTACTTTTACAGTGAAATTTTGCACAAAAACATACGGTATTATACATCAAAATATCTTATTTTTCTATTACAAGGAGACATTTAACATAATTTGCATATTTGTTTGTTTCGGCTTATCATATACTATTCACTATGATTAAACCTCTGATTCTCGGCATAGCTGGCGGAACTGGTTCCGGGAAAACAACCATTGCCGAAAAATTACACGCTCATTTTGCACACCGTAGTGTGTACATCCCTCATGATCGGTACTACAAAGACCAGTCAGAAAAAACGATGGAAGAGCGTGTGAAGACAAATTATGATCATCCTGACGCTCTGGAAACCACTCTATTCATCTCTCACCTCAACGACCTTCTGAAAGGAAAAGACGCCCAGATTCCTGAGTATGATTTTACGCAACACACCCGAAAACCTCTCTTTACCACTCACGTCTCCCCTGCGCCGCTTATTATCATCGAAGGCATTTTGATCTTCCAGGAATTAAAACTGCGAGACCTTATTGATTTCAAAGTATATGTGGATGTACCTTCAGATATCAGAATTTTGAGAAGAACCATGCGGGATGTTCAAGAACGCGGGAGAACTTTTGAATCGTGCATTGAACAGTATCTTGCCTACACTCGTCCTATGCATGAGATTTTCGTGGAACCCTCAAAAGAGTTTGCAGACATCATCATTCCCCGCGGAGGATTTAATCAAAATGGGATCACCGCACTGATGCAAACCATTGAAAAACGAATCGGGTAAGTTATATTTCGAAAATTATGTTGTCATCCTGAACTTGATTCAGGATCCAGTCCAACCTAGATTCCGGATCAAGTCCGGAATGACAATAGTGTTACAAATTGTGATTACGATTATGACTGCCACACCTCATTGGAACTTTAAAGATCTCATCCTCAAAGAAATCAAACAGAATGGCGGATTTGTGAATGCACATGCGCATATTGATCGGGCATTTACCATCACTCCAGACAGTTTGGATATTTATCGCAAACACACGCTAGAAGAAAAATGGGATTTAGTTGATGCGGTCAAAGACGCTTCAGAAGAAGTGTATTACAAAAGAATATCCCAAGGTTTAGAACTTATGATTAGTCAAGGAGTGACTGCAGTGGGTTCATTTATCGATATTGATCCGATCGCCGAAGATCGCGCTGCAAAGGCGGCAGTTCGAGCGAAAAATCAATACAAAAGTCAGATTGCTGTTGTACTCATCAACCAAGTTTTGAAAGGAGTTATCGAGCCTGGTGCACGCAAGTGGTTTGACCGCGCAATGGAATATGTAGACATTGTGGGCGGACTTCCGAAACGAGACGAACGAGATTACGGGAAAGGCGCAGAACATATTGACATTTTGCTTTCTTCTGCAAAAAAATACGGCAAAATGGCACATATTCACGTCGATCAATTCAATACGCAGAAAGATAAAGAAACTGAACTATTGGCTGACAAAACAATCGAACACGGCATGCAAGGCAGAGTTGTTGCGGTACATTCCATATCACTCGCCTCCCACCCTCAGGAATACCGAGAAAAAGTGTATGCAAAATTAAAAAAAGCGGAAGTAATGGTGATTGGGTGCCCGACAGCATGGATTGATGCGCCTCGCCATGAAGAACTCCAACCGTTTCACAATGCGTTGACTCCCGTCGACGAACTGGTGAAGCATGGTATTACTGTTGCGATCGGATCAGATAATATTGCAGATTACATGCTCCCCTTTACAGACGGAGACATGTGGAACGAACTTAAACTCATGGCGATTGGAAATAGATTTATGAATCTTGATGAACTCGTCAAAATCGCCACCGTGAACGGGAGAAAAGTTTTGGGCCTGAGTTCGTGACTTCGTATCAAAAAGGACTGCTGTATCTTTTGCTATCCCAGATAATTTGGGGAATAAATCCTTCTGTTTTGAAAGCGGTTGATTATGCCATTCCAGTAACTGTCGTAGTTTTTTTGAGACTTGTTATTGGATCATTTTTTCTCTTGACTATCATTCTGTTGGTGCCGCAACAAAAAAGAGGATTATCATCCCTGTCCAAAAAAGACGTGGGAAGTATTGTGTTTCTCGGAATAATCGCATCAGGAATAACAGATCTTTTACTCACCCAATCAGTCCGATACTCGGGCGCGATCATCTCAACTCTGATTGCACGTCTTGAAATTCCCGTGACCGTTCTTCTTGCAGTATTCCTCCTCAAAGAAAAACTCACGAAACAAATAATCTTCGCCACCATCTTGAGCACTCTGGGAATGATTTTTATTTCTCTTTCAGGAACTATATCTATTGCCGATATGAGTCACTATTATCTGGGTTTGGGACTCGCATTTATTGCAGCGGTGTTGTGGGGTTACGGAACCATTTTGGCAAAAAATATTCTTTCGGATCTCAACGTATCGCCCATTATCGTCACCCTGATCAGACTTTTTACGGGGAGCGTTATAACATTCCTCATCTTACTGTCTACGAATCGATTCCTTTTAAGGGAGATCATTTCTATCCCGCCTTATGATTGGGCAAAAATTATGTTCATGGGAGTTTTTGCTTCAGCGGGAGCTTTTTATTTCTATTACAAAGGCCTTAAACTCGTACCTGCAAATCAAGCTTCTATCATGTTGAGCGTGTCCATTGGAGTCAATATTATTGTAGCAACGGGCATGGGAGAAGTCTTGCATGGATACCAATGGCTAGGAGTCGCCTCAATCATAGGAGCCGTACTCATGCTTACGGTGAAAAATAAAGCATAGTTACTTCACTCCTTATCAACTTTTTTCAAATAGCACCGCGTCATCCATCACCTTGTATCCATTTTTCTCATAAAAGGCACTCACCGCAAGGTTGTGGTTTCCGACACCCAGAATTACTTTCGTCGCACCCCTTTCCAGCAATGTTTCAGAGGCCTTATCAAGTAGGGTTGATCCCAATCCCCTTCTTTGAAATGCAGGATCTACCGCCAATCGATAAATCCATGCACGTCTTCCATTCCACGTTCCAAATACGGTGCCTATGATCTTATTTTGTTCGACCGCTTTAAAACAGGAAAAAGGATTTCGTGAAATCATGTCTTTAAATTCCTGCTCTTCTGTCTCAAGGTCAGACAACACAAGTCCCGCGCGAACAAATAGCTCACGGATTTCCTCCCAATCATTGGGCTGAATGATTTCGATTTTCATGATGCATTATTTCCTCGCCACTTTTCCTGCACGGATCTTCTCGACAAGCTCTTTTGCAACTTCGACAGAAGTCACAAGCTTCGTCCCAGACTTCACCGCCATTTGGCGAATCACTTTTCCATCACTCTCCACTTCTTCAGAGTCCGTAGGAATGTTAATGATAAGGTCAAAGCGATTTGCTTCAAGGAGCGTCTTGAGATTGGGCTGTTTGTGTTCGTCTGAGATTTTTTGAACCAAAATTGCTTCGATTCCTTCACGCTTCAAGAATTTGTGGGTTTTATACGTAGCGTACATTTTGTATCCCATATCGTTCAAGGAGTGCATGACGGGCTTGAGTTTCATTTTGTTTTCTCGTTTTCCAACGGAGAGCAAAACGGTTTTCTCCCCTCGTTGAGCAAGTCTCATTTGGAGCGTAAAGAGTTCGATAAATCCAGGTGACGCATTTTGATTAAAGTCTGCAGAAGCCATGAAAGTGGCAAGCTTTTCTTCAAAAATGGTGTTTGGGGTCTCAACGGCAACCGTTTCTGCGCGTCCTTTGTACAGTCTGATCTTGGTGGTTCCCGAGACTTTTTCATTTTGATGCTCAATATATGCATTCATGTGCTCAAGATAGGGTTCGTACCAAAATCCCGCGTAGACTGCATATGCCCAGCGCGTGTCAATTTCTGACTTAAACTCATTTTCCATACGAGTGGAGACATACTTTTCTAGATTTTTGTGTCCTTCAATGATGATTTCAGCCGCGGGTGCTTCGTAAATTCCTCTTACCTTCAAGCCCACTACCCGATCTTCAATATGATGCGTCACGCCAATTCCATGTTCTGCACCCACGTGATTGAGGTGGATAATAAGATCAGCCAATTTCATTTGCTTTCCATTGACTGAAACCGGAATTCCTTTGACGTATTCGATTTCGATCAATTCTGGCTTGTTAGAAGCTTCTTCGGGAAGTTTACAAACTTGCAAGATATTTGCAAGAGGTGGGATGAGCGCTGGGTTTTCAATCTCTCCGCCTTCTCCGGTCACTCCCCACATGTTGTCATCCCATGAATAAGGCTTTGCAGCGGTTTGTTTCACGGGAATGCCATGTTGCTTTGCATATTCCAGCTCTTCATCTCGTCCCATCCCCCATTCGCGAACGGGTGCAATGATTTTGACATCAGGGTTTAATGCAAGCGCCACGCCCTCAATTCGTACTTGGTCATTTCCTTTTCCGGTACAGCCATGCGCGATCGTATCTGCGCCTTCTTGAGCTGCAATCTTTACTGCCCATTTAGCAAGTAACGGTCTTCCAATGGGTGTCGAGAGATGATATGCTCCCTGATACGATGCATTCGCTTTGATCCCTTTGGCAATATATTCCGTGGCAAACTCATCTTTTGCGTCAATGACAAATGCTTTGATGGCACCCAGCTTGATCGCTTTTTTACGAATCTCTTCTAAATCGTCTGCTTGTTGACCGATGTCGATGGTAAGCGCGATCACTTCTGCATTATATTCATCTTGGATCCATTTGAGCATGACTGAAGTATCCAAACCTCCGGAGTACAAAAGTACAACTTTTTTCACTTCGCCTTTTCGGCCTTCATAACTGGATACTTTGACGTATTCGCGTTTCTGTTTCATACGAAAATGAGGGTAAATGAATAAAAGTGCAGCTTTCTCAGGGAGAAAACTACGAGAATTACTATAAAGTATACTGTTTTTGAGAGAAAATGCAAGAAGGATAAAGAATTATGTTTGCTCTATGGGAGGAACTAAAATATCTCTTATGTTTCGCGAGGCACCGGGACACCTCATCTCTCGGGGAGAAGTTCCTCCGTCGGTATGAACTTCACGTACAAATGTTACCTGCGCCGGTCCAAGTGCATCGGGTCGATCGGGAACCCTATGCATAAGGTGTCGAACTAAATCAAATACACTATCCGGATAGTTTTTGTAATGAAGTACTTGTTGTTCCTCTTGATTCAAGACTGAAGGGTCTCGCTGAGCATCTCGGAATAATCGATTCAGATCACTAAGCGAAATGCCGAAACACTGTATCGTTTGCAAATCAACGTCGCGGATCCTTTCGAGAACTGCATGTTTATTTTCCATTTCATCCATCTTCTGTTGAAGTGTCTTATTGGGAGGATCTAAGACCCATGAGAATCCATCAAGTAACGCGTCAATTGAGTCACCCTCAAAACCACTTAATTCTTGAAGTCGAAGGGTTGATTCCAAAACATCATCTTCGGTTTCCGTTACCCGATCAATTAATGCTCTTTGATTTCGTGGCAACACACGCAAATGTGCCCGTTTATAGTGCCGTCCACGCTCCCCTTCCACCTCTACCTCATCATGTCCTTCAGTTACAGGTTCATCATTACCTAGCGAAGCCTCATCAGTATTTCCGTCATCAATAGTGGTTCGAATTGCATACACATACTCAATTGCGATCATTTCAAGTTTCTCCCTCATGTTGTCCGAGATTACTTCTTTCGGGACTCCATTCATACTTTGTAATGTGTAATTTTGATCAAAAAACAGTTCAAAATTGGTACCCATAACTTTCAGATTACATACAAATCCCCCCTCATGAGCATAAAATTCCATTGTGTCAAACCCCAATTGATACAGCCCAGATTCTTCATCCTTCAAATTCACTGCGTCTCCCCGAATTTGAGAGAGTGCTCTGATTTGAGAACGAGCACTAACGCGTCTCCGATCAAGAGAGACTCTACTAGCTTCATCCAAATCCCGTGTCCCATACTCCATAATATTGGCGAACTGTTCCGCACTAACTTCTGGTTGTTTCAATTTACCTTGCGATATATGTTCCCGCGTCTCTTTCACCGCATCGATTATCGTCTTTTGCACCCATTCTTTCTGAGCGGATGGGTTAAATTCATCCTCAAATTCAGGTTTGACAATCAATAGAGATGCGTCAGGAGTAATAGATTTTAAAGACACTCCTAGCGGTGGCAAGCCCTGCCCTTCAAGAGCATTTTGTGCCTCTAGAATTTTGAGCCTTACATATATATCTAGAAGATTTTTAACTTGAGAGTCTTTATGCTGAATCTTGAGTGCAATCCCCTTCACATCAATTTCATGCATACCTACTCTTATGAGTCTCTTCAATTTATTCCACTGCGTCTCCATATCTGGCTGACTTGTATCTTTGTCTGGAAAACGAGCGGTTTTGTCAAAACGAGGCATATTTCTCTTGGAAAGGCTTTCTGCGGTGCCAAAATACTGAATTGCTTTATCTATAATCATCCAACATCCAGCTAAAGCTGATTTGGTAGGTTCTTCGTGCTTATTGCGCAACCTATAGAGAAGATCCGTAAGATCGTGAATATGAGGAGCCAAACTCAACGCGCGACATAAAGCTACGCCATCTGGATTCTGCATATTTACACCCAAAGCACCGCACAAAGGAAGAGTAAGGTCAAGTGCAGATTGAGTAACTCTATCGAGACTCGGATAGGGCTCTTTTTTTATTTCACCGGATACGAGATCAAGAGGATACTCAACCATTCCATGCAACAAATTATTCATGGGGCCATTACCCTTTTCTTCGGTGAGATGGGGTAAAAATTTTTGAATGAGTTCGAGGCTTGGTGTTGTGGCTAAATACTTTACAGATTTTTTCAACAATCCCTCAACACGATTGCCTATTTGTCCAGAGGGTACTTTTAAACCAGACAAAAATATATAATCGCTTAAACCTTCTTCGGGAGATTGATACGATCCCAAGCGCTTATGAGTAAAATCATTCCATCCATCGCTGTTACCTGACGCTGCGTCTAATACTCCTTGTTGTATTGTTTCGATACTCATATTGATGGAATATTATACCAAATAAATACCTATAGTAAATGGGTCAGCTTTTTCCAAATGCATACATTGATAAAAGTAAACCCAAAAATTAAAAAATAATCCAGACTTCAACTTGCAATATATCATTCACTATCCTATAATATTAGTATGCCCGAAAGTATAGACCCAGGAAACAAAAACAGATTTTTTGCCTCAGAAAAAAGTAGTTACAGTACAGAGATCGTAAATTATAGTGGCTATGAAGAATGGGAAATTCAGGAAAAGGGTGTGAGACAATGGTTAGCTCCAATTCCTGCTGAACGATTTGTTCTCTTTCCTGACATTTCCCCTACTGAGCCAGGCATAGTTCCAACGGGAGTTTTGGCAGAAATAAATATGGAAACGCATCCCGATTGGAGAAGATATATCCGAGGAGCAGATATAGGGTGCGGAATGCTGGGAGCTGATTTGTCCATTTTACGAACTGATTTTTCTTCCGAACAACAATCACTTGACGAGCTGTATGTACTACTCAAAAAAGAAGGTCTCGATGTCTGTTTTGGAGGAAATCATTTCATAAATTTTGCTGCAGGAGCTGATGACCACGTTTTTGTATTAATCCATACAGGTTCGTATGGAGATCGTCAAAAAATTCTGGGTAATCTTGTCGAACAGCCTGCTAAATATGATGCAGAGTATGTTCGGACTATTGATTCTGGTGTTGAGACGCGCAAGAAAATAATGGACCAAATTGCGAGAGTATATGGAAAACCGAGCAATCAATTCGATACAGTACACAATACCATTTCTAT
>CALESU010000211.1 GCA_937914905.1 uncultured bacterium | reverse complement strand
TATGGAGGAGGGCTTCCTCAAGTAACTTCACTTGAAATTCCTCCCCTTGCTCTCCAGGATATGGAGGTTATCGATTCGGCCGAACTCACTCGTGTAATTACGGAATTTTTTCAAACTCACAAGTTAAAACCTGCACAAACGGTACTCTGTTTTTCCTCTCGCTCGTATTTTATGCACGATCTCCCCGCGGGAAAAACGGCAGAAGAACTGAAAAGTATTGAGGAAGAATTTGTCGAAAATATTCCTTTTAATAAGACGCTTTGTAAAACGTTTATCCGGGGAAACGCGCATGTGCTCATTGGTATCAATCGAGAAGTGTTATTTGTATTTCAAACTATTCTTCGTGCACTCAAACACCCCCTCCTTGCGACTATTCCTACATATGCTTTGTTTGGAGAAACCACCTCTCCTTTTTCAAAAACAATCGGGCAAGAGATTCTGAAACATTCGGGATCTTTGGGTCCTATTTCTTTCGAACTTCAAGAAGAAAAACCTTCGGGCGATCCATTTGAATCCGTTTCTCAAACACCCAAAAAACAATCCAACACAAGATTATATCTCTTGGTTGGCGTATTTGGAGCATTGATCTGCATTCTTGTTGCGGTGTACATCTTGATGGGGAGAACACAGGTCCCAAAACCTCCTCGAGAAGTTCCCTACACCCCACCTTCTGTGACAAACACAGCTCCCGCAGAAATACTAATACCTACCACTTCGATAGCTTCTCCTTCTCCCGAGCTGGCGGTTTCAAAAAGTGAGCTTGTCATACAAATCGTCAATGGCTCCGGTGTTCCAGGCGAGGCAACCCGTATCAAAAACCGTATCGCTGAAGCCGGATTCACAAAAAGCTCTACAAACAATACTTCAACCCAGGTGGGGGAAAGCACCCTAATTATTGTGAAGCCAAGTGTTTCTCGCGCCCATCAAGAAGAACTCGTAACGATGTTGAAATCTCTTGGCATGACCGTTGTGATTCGTGAAAATGAAGAAATTACGGAAGACATCCGGATTACGACATATAAAACTTCAGGCTCTCCAACAATCCAAAAACAGGATACTCCTACTCCGTAATT
>CALESU010000210.1 GCA_937914905.1 uncultured bacterium | reverse complement strand
TGCGTTCAATTCTTTATTTTATCTCGTACAGGCTTTTTGGCCTAAGCCCATTCCCCTATCATCTTTTCAATATCCTATTCCACATCGGATTTACCTGGATGATATATCTCATCGTCCCCTTTTTCTCTCGTAAGAAGTATCTTCCCCTCATTGTCGCGCTCGTTGCAGCTGTGCACCCGATTGCAGTAGAGTCTGTGACGTGGATATCGGGCGGAATCTATGCTCAAACAGGGTTTTTCCTACTCGCAAGTTTTTATTGGTACTTAAGGGGAGCTTCCCATAATACGAATCGTTACTTTATATACTCGTGGTTACTCTATGTGATCGCATTGACTAGTTCTGAAAAAGTCATTGTATTTCCTTTGATACTAGTAGTCTATGAATTCACACTCGGAAAGATGAAAGGTTCGTGGATGCGCATTCTCCTATTTGGGGCAACTTCGTTTATGTGGTTCCTCTTATTGTTTCAAAGTCTTACTGCACGTCTCGTTTCCATACAGGGAACTGCTAATTTATCTGAAATAACGTACATTTTACCCCACGTGCAAATTCCGCTTGCACTTATCACCTACCTCTCCTTGCTCTTTTGGCCTGATAAGCTCACTTTGTATCATACAGAGTTTCGATATGATCAATTCAACGTGTCTCTCTACATGGCGAGTGCTTTGGTATTTATTATTTTCATCGGGTGGATGTATAAAAAAAATAAGACCATTTTCTTTTGGCTGACTTTCTTTGTGATTTCCCTTTTGGTCACCCTCACCCCTCTGGGTATTTCTTGGCTCATTGCAGAAAGATATGTGTATCTTGGTTCGTTGGGAATATATATGTCAGTGGGAATACTGCTCTATCCTTTGTTTGAGCATAAGAAGTTACGCGCTTTGGGAATAGGGATATTTATTCTCTGTATTCTAGCTCTCATGGCTCGTACGACAATCCGTAACCGGGATTGGCAAACTGAAGCCTCCTTGTATGCGTCAACCGTGAGAGTCTCGCCACTTGACCCCATGTCCCACAACAATCAGGGAGATGCATATCTTCGTCAAAAAGAAGTGGATAAGGCAATAACTTCCTTCCGTCGGGCACTCCAACTCAATCCACGCTATGCCGATGCATACCATAACTTGGGAAATGCTTATCAGGAGTTACAAGATTGGCCAAACGCTCGAGAAGCGTATCGGCGAGCAACTGCTCTCAATCCATCTTCTTGGAAATCGTATCAAAGTCTGAGCATCATTCATTTTCGCCAGAATGAATTTGCCGAAGCCCTTCCCTACATGAAGAAAGCTTCAGAAGTAAATCCCGAAAATCCTCAGATCTACGCAAATCTTGGTCTCATTTATGTTAATTTAAAACAAAAAGAAAACGCTCTCAAGGAATTCAATAAAGCCCTGCAAATCGACCCAAACAATGAGCTGGCTCAGGTGGGTCTTACGCTCGTTTCGCAGATCAAAGATACAGATTCAAAATAGCCGACTTGCTTTTTCCCGATCAGTTTGACACAATAATATTATGAGTTTGAAACGTCCTCTTTCGATCGCGGTGGGATATCCGCCCCTTGCATCTAAAAAGGGCGTTCCCCTCCTATCTCAGAATCGACAATTTCAGTATTTTAACGCTCCCACGTATATTTATCCCATGGTTCCAGCATACGCCGCTTCTCTTTTGCAATCAAAAGGGTACCACGTGTACTGGATGGATGGTATCTCTGAAGGGAAAACGAACGAGCAATGG
This sequence comes from uncultured bacterium, assembly GCA_937914905.1. Classification (GTDB taxonomy): domain Bacteria; phylum Patescibacteriota; class Microgenomatia; order UBA1406; family GWC2-37-13; genus UBA1450. The sequence continues at coordinate 1,977 of CALESU010000210.1, read as the reverse complement.
TTTGCAGAATTGAAACAGAATAGCCCCGATTTTTTTCTTTTAGAATCAAAATCTCCGGTAATCAAAAAGCACTGGAAGATTATTGATCAGATGAAAAAAATCCTCCCCAAAATGCAAATAATTCTTGTGGGAGATCATGCAAGCTTTGTTCCCTACGAGCCATTTGAAAACTCATCGGTGGATTACGTCATAAAAGGGGGAGACTACGACTTTGTATCTGCAAATATACTCGATCATATATCTCTTGGTACTCCTCTTGAAGGAGGGATCTACTGGAGGTCCAGTAATAAGAAATTAAAAGCAAATTCAAAGGAAGTGCGAAAACATGAAATTGCAACTGGTGAAACCATATATCACTCGGGTCTTCCTTCTCTTAAACATGATCTGAATAAGCTCCCTTTTGTTGACAGAGACCTCACCAAATGGCATTTGTATGCATATGCAAACGGGAATTATAAATATACCCCTGCAACTTACATGTATAGTGGTCGGGATTGTTGGTGGAACAAATGTACATTCTGTGTTTGGGATCATACCATCAATCCTATTGGCTCTTATCGAAGCTTTACTCCGGAAAGACTTTTTGCAGAAGTAAAACACGTTGTTGACACATATGGCGTGAAGGAAATTTTTGATGACGCAGGTACCATGTTTGTGGGCAATAAACTCAAAAAATTCTGTGAACTTCTTATCGAAAGTGGATATAACAAAAAAGTAAGATATGGGTGCAATATGCGTTTTAATGCAATCCCCAACCAAGATTTATACGACCTCATGGGAAAAGCTGGCTTCCGATTTATCTTGTATGGTATGGAGTCGGGAAACCAAAAAACATTGGATAAACTCGAGAAAGGAACTCTTGAAAAAGATGCAATACTCGGCCCTGCGATGGCACGAAAAGCGGGACTTGATCCGCATATCACGATCATGCTTGGATATCCATGGGAGTCATATGAAGATGCAAGGCGCACCATTGAAACGGCCAAGTACGCTCTCAAAAAAGGATATTACGAAACCATACAGGCTACTATCGTAATCCCCTACCCTGGTACGCCTTTGTATCGAGAATGTAAAGAAAAAGGATGGTTGCTTACGGACGATTATGAACGGTTCGACATGCGTGAGCCTATCATGAAGATTCCATTCCCCAAAGAAAAGCTTCTTGAACTCGAGCAAGATCTGTATTCAACATTCATGACGCCTCAATATATTGGGCGAAAAATATTACGACTCCGTTCGTTCCATGATGTGAAGTATCTCTTTTATATGGCGTATAAGCTGTTGGGACACATGCTAGATTTTGACCCTAATCAAACGCAAGTCAAATTCACATCACTCGCCTTCTGGAAAAATACGGGTTCCAAATTATTTGGTCACTTCACAAAAGCAAAAACATCAGTAGACGCTGAAAAAGAGAAGATTTCAAAAACAGTAACTCCTTAAAAAATCTTGCCTTTCAATTCCTGTACGTATCCCTTCATGAACCAAATCCCATATACGAGATGTGTCATCGGAACAGTCATCATAGCAAGTAGTGCAATTATCACACTTTCAGAAGAAAGAAATGACGCCATAAAAACATATCCTAATAGCACCACGTATAGATACAAACCTCCCGAGAAAACCTGAAAAACGGGACCACTCCATCCCACGCTCCACGCAACAACAAGTGCAAAAAGATAGACAGTAAAAAAAGCAGGAACAATATACATAAGGTGTGTTGAGTTTGCGTCTCCTTGAGCAGCAAATTTACCTCTTGTTACTCCATAATTCTTGTGCTGAATGAGGTGTCCTATAAATGTGTCTCTCCGGTGATGATATACGACAACCGTAGGGTCATACAAAATAAATTGTTTCTCATGCTTGATAAATTTATTGAGAAGTTTGCTATCTTCCCCTGGCCAGTGTTGATTGCCGAATCCACCAATTCTTTCAAACACAACCCTACGGATCATCAAGTTCATGGAAGGGTAATCG
>CALESU010000209.1 GCA_937914905.1 uncultured bacterium | reverse complement strand
CCTTTTGCAAAAACCATTTCCACCCTTCCGAAGGCCAAAAAAATCAAACACTTTATCATTATCCCTAACTACCAAGAGGCTTCGTATAAGCTGAACGAGACCATAAAAGCATTGAGTGAATCCGACTACCCTTTTGGAACAATCTACCTCATGCTCGCGTTTGAAAAAAGAGAAGACGGAATTCTGGAAAAAGCACACGAACTCACTGAAAAATGGAAAGGCTCATTCGCCGATATTTTATGTGCATATCACGAACTGAAAGAGAATGAAGCTCCCGGCAAAGCAAGTAATCAAACATTTGCGACAAAACTGGTTGAACAATATTGTAACGAGCATGCGTTTTCTCTTGAAGATGTCATTATCACCATCTGCGATGCAGACAGCCTTCTCCCCCAAAATTTTCTTTCGTACATGACTTCAGAATTTTTGAAAGATCCGCTTCGAAAATATCATTTTTACTGGGCACCCGTCTTGCTTTATAACAATTTTTGGCAGTTGCCCTTTTTTGTGCGCATGCAAGCTACGCTTTCTTCCATCCTGCGTCTTGCCTTTTTATCTCAAAAGAAGAATCTTATTCAGATCTCCACATACTCAACCAGTCTCTGGCTACTCAAACAGGTGGGGTATTGGGACGTGGACATCATCCCTGAAGACTGGCATATTTATTATCAAGCATTTTTTAAATACGGAGACAAGGTGCAGACTATTCCACTCTACACAATCGTGAACGGCGATGCCGTATTTTCAGGCTCAACGTTCAAAACACTTACCAATCGGTATGAGCAGGAAAAAAGATGGGCGTGGGGAGTCACTGATATTGCATATTTTTGGAATAATATGTTCACGTCTGCACATATTCGACCAATTGTTCTCGTTCGTAAGTTTTTTCAACTCATCGAAACACATCTTCTGTGGCCAACTTCATTCTTCATTCTCACGATTGGAGGTTGGATTCCTCCTTTGGTCAATCCCACCTTCAATCGAACCGTGCTTGGATTTATTCTCCCTCAATTAACCGGACTCATTCTCACTCTTGCAACGGCCATGCTCCTTCTCTATTTATACTTAGATATTAAGCTCCGCCATCGCTTGAATCAAAAAACAAAATTAAAAGACGTCCCTCTCTTTTTTATCCAATGGTACCTATTACCCGTTGTCTCTTTTGTGTTATCTTCACTTCCTGCACTTGACGCACATACGAGATTACTGTTTGGAAAGAAGATACAATACAAAGTAACGGAAAAGGTGTAAAATCAAAAGTCGTATGGAATACCTCTTCACTCAAACTCCCCTTGCTTTTTTTGTGCAGGATTTATGGCGAGATGAGGCTTTTTCGTTCTTCATGGCATCCCAATCTATCGGAGAAATTATACGCACTACTGCTGCTGATTTTAGCCCTCCTTTGTATTACCTTGTTCTTCATTACTGGATGCAGATGCTTGGCACCTCAGAAGTCGCAATGAGAAGTCTATCTCTTGGATTTCACCTGTTGACCTGCTATGTACTAGTCCAAATACTCATACATGTGTTTCGGTTTTCATTTGCTCGTGCACTCATCTATTTTCCTCTTATTCTTACTGCTCCATTCCTTCTTTTTTATGGGTTCGAGGCTCGAATGTATGCGATGGTGGCGTTTTTCGTTACCTTCTCGTATTTTGCCTTGTGGAAAAAGCAGTTTATCCTGTACGTAATCGCAATAACGCTTGCCATGTATACTCAATATCTTTCTGTTGCCATATTTCTTCTCCAGGCCACCACCTTTATCGGGTACCAATTGTGGAGCAGAAGAGAAATGATCAGCAATCTCTTCTCGCAGAAGCAAAGATTTTCTCATTACGTTGAAGTGCTATTTTCGTGGTTCGTCAAGCCCTCACTCCCTTTTCTTATTTCAGCCCTATGCTATGTTCCATGGATTGTTATTATGCTCAATTCTCGTTCCGGCTCGGGTGAGGATTTTTGGGTGATACAACCGCCGGTTGCGGACATTCTCTATTTGCCCTTGGTACTTTTTACCGGTTATGAGAGGATTTTTGGAGAGTATTATCATGAAAAAGCGGGGTACGTGTGGCTTCATACACGTCTGTTAATTTTTATAAGTATTGCACTACTCTTGCCCCTATTGGCAAAATCGTTCTCTTTCGTACAGTCTCAATTGAAAATGAAAGATAGGATCAGAAAGGAAGTATTGTCAAAGGATGCACGGTTGATTTCGGTGTATTTGTGGGCATTTGCCCTTCCGATTGCGCTTTATCTCTTATCTTTTGTTACCACGCCTCTGTATCATCCTCGCTATTTTATTATGGCGGCTCCCGGCTTTTTGCTTCTTATCGTCCTTTCTCTAGATAAATGCGTTCGCATGAGTGAGATTTGGATAATGAAATACTTCCCTTCACAGCTCACTCACACAATGCTTGCCAAAATACTACCATTGCTTCTTCCTAGTATTGTGGTCCTAGGAATGCTTCTCTCTGTGCAAGACTTTCAAGCGCTCAACCTCAAGTACCGCTCAAAGCGCTTACTGTCTCCCCTTTATACAGAGATTGGTAAGTTAAGAAAACCCGGAGAACCTGTTCTCGTAACAAATGAGCTCGACTATCATCTTGCCCTTTATTACATTGGTAAAGAAAACATATATATAATGCACAAAACCTACGCAGAAATTCCTTCCTATGTGGGGAAAGTTCTTATCCCCCGATCTGCATTTGTAAATGCACCACCTTCCTATCCGAAAAGGTCCTACATCCTTCATTACAACTCGTACGATACCTATTCCGAATTATGATGTGATACAATAGTCTATGCCAAAATCAGGGCCCCAATCACCAACTCTCGTGACTGATCTTATGGGCGAATTGAAGAAAGTCACATGGCCAACACGCGAGAATACGATTCGCCTCACCTTAGTCGTGATTGGAATATCCTTGATTATCGGCCTGTATATCGGTATAATTGATTCCCTGTTGGCATATGCACTCGAATTTTTGACCAATATCAAATAACTTGAAGCGCGTATAAAAGCACCCTATTAACATTCCACCTTTTTCATGTCAGAAACCAAAACCGAAGCTGTTATAGAAGAACAAGTAACCTCAGATGAATCTGTTTCAGATCCAGTTGTCGTAGTAACTCCTGAGCCTGAAAAAGGCAAATGGTATGTCCTTCATTCACAAACAAGTCATGAAAATAGGGTAAAAAACAACCTTGAACAGCGTATTCAAAGTCTTGGAGTAGAAGACAAAATATTTGAAATAATCGTTCCTACTCGTGAAGTAGTAGTCATTAAAAAAGGAAAAAAAGCGAAACAGAAAGAAAAAGTGTTCCCTGGATATATCTTCGTCCGCATGGATCTTAACGATCAGTCATGGCTTGTGGTGCGTACCACCGAAGGAGTCACGGGATTTATCGGCGCCGGTACAAAACCAACCCCAATCTCTGACAAAGAAGTGTCTGCAATCATGCGATTCGTGGAGCAAGAAGGGCCTAAATTCCGAGCCAAATTTTCTGTTGGAGAAGCGGTCAAGATCACCGAAGGACCATTCGCTGACTTTTTGGGCTCAGTCGAAGAAATTGATGAAGAAAAAGGAAAGATTCGCGTATTGGTTTCCATCTTTGATCGAGAAACGCCTGTCGAACTCGATTTCCTCCAGGTCAAAAAGCTTTGATGTGGAGATTTCACATTCCCATCTCCTTTACATCGCTTCATATTCGTGATATGATTGCCATACCTGTGTTACCCATAGGGAGGCTGTCTGCCGAAATTGAGTGACTCTTTCATTCTTGCAACTCGCTTTCGTTCGGACATCTTCTTAAGGAGGCACACTGAACTTAATTATTAATTGTTCAATTTTCCTGTGGCAAAAGTAGTCAAAACACAAATCAAACTCAATCTCGCAGCTGGTGAGGCAACTCCCGCTCCTCCTGTTGGACCTGCGCTCGGACAACATGGCGTTCCTATCATGGAATTTATCAAAGAGTATAATGCTCGAACAGCTGATCAAAAAGGGAATATTATTCCTGTGATTATTTCAGTATATGAAGATCGTAGTTTTACCTTTATCACCAAGCTTCCTCCGGTTGCCAACATGATAAAGAAAGCTTTGAAGCTTGATAAGGGATCAGGAGAACCCAATACCAAAAAAGTGGGGAATCTGACCGATGCCCAAGTGACTGAGATTGCACAGAAAAAAATGGAAGATTTAAATGCAGACGATATTGAAGCCGCAAAAGCAATTGTTAAAGGAACGGCTCGCAGTATGGGCATAACAACCGAATAATTATTATTTCACTAAAATTCCCATGGGAAAAATTCGCACACGATATATTGGTATTGACGAAATAGAAGAAAAACAAAAAAAAGAGCAGAAAGTCCGCTCTGCTGAAAAGAAAGCAGCAAAAAAAGCTGCAGAAAAAGAAACTCCTACTGAAGAAGTTGCTCAAATTGCAACGGTTGATGAAAAGTCTGAAGTAAAAGAAAAGGTAAAAAAATCAAAAAAAATGCCTGTTATGACAGGAAGATCTCACGGAAAGAAGTATTTGGCGGCTATGAAAATGGTCGATCCTGAAAAGATCTACTCACTCTCCGATGCAATTGCACTTGTTAAAAAAATGACGTTCGTGAAATTTGACGAATCTGTCGAACTTCATTTGAATATCGAAGGAGATGCTATTCGTGGAGAAGTTACCCTTCCCCACTCGATTGGAAAAACAGTGCGTGTCGCAGTCCTTAATGATGCCATCATGGCTGAATTGGAAAACAATACCATCTCGTTTGATGTGCTCATTGCACACCCATCCCAAATGCCCAAAATTGCCAAATATGCACGCGTTTTAGGTCCCAAAGGCCTTATGCCGAATCCTAAAGCAGGAACGGTAAGCGCCGAACCTGAAAAAGCCGCAGAAAAATTCCAAAAAGGAGCAATCCGTTTTAAATCAGAAAGTAAATTTCCTCTCATGCATCAACTTGTGGGGAAAATGTCACTTGATCCCGCTCATTTGGAAGAAAATATTCGCGCATTTGTTGACGCAGTAGGACGCAAAAATATCAAGTCGGCAAGTGTTGCAGGAACAATGACTCCAGGAGTACGCATCTCGCTCGAGTAAAGAAGCAAACAAAAACGGAGTTTTTTCTCTTGTACAATGTATGTTGTATGAGATTAATTCCCTTTTCTTTTCCTTTTGTCGTATTCTTTCTGTTCTGTTTTGTGCCTTCTGTGATGGCACAAACACCCTCTCCTTCTCCTACCCCGCCGTATATTTTATTTATCGAACCAATCACGATAGCAAACCCTGAAACCAATTCTCCTTTTACTTCTTCTGAAGAAGAGCGCAATTGGAACTCTTACGGCTACGTGATCCGATCACACAGGGAAGTTCCTGCTCAATTTACTGTTCAAAAGACAGATTTATCGTTTGATATGTTTACGCCAGAAAAGCCACGGGTAAACGCAACTACTTTTACCCTGTCTTCTCCTACACAAGATCAGTATCAAATACTTCTTTCTTTGGCAAAACCACTCACCTCAGTTCGTCAAGGCAGTATTCCTCCAACGACCTGTAGCCTCTCACCTGCCTCGGCTTGCACTGTTGGTCAAGCTGCACCATGGGACGACATAACAGTTGTCGGATGGGGATATTCACTCAAGGGAGACTCTGTTCCTGATGATTTTCAAGAAGATGAGTGGTATCGACCTTTGTCCGAAGATACGCCCATAACTATCGTGCGAACGTACGGCTCTGGAAAGAGAACCTCAACTCAAATGACCTGGAAAATTCAAACGAACGAACGAATTGAAGAAACCTATGCCGCTGTCGCATCACTCATTGCCCTCCCGTATTGAGGGTGAGGTACAATAAATCTATGAGGTATTTTCTAATCTTCCTTTTTGCAATCATTCTTATTTCCCCCCAAATCACTCATGCGCAATCGCAGTCATTTTCATTTTCTCTGACTCCTTCCGAAGTGGAGGTGATTTCGTCCCGAGATAGAACAGTTCCTCTGTCATACGTACTGACGAATACGGGAGATCCAACCGTTATTACCGTCAAAGCATATCGACTTATCGTTGCAGATTCTCAAGGAGATTATCAGTTAGTCCCGTACGACGATTCTCTGATTGATTTTCCACGACTCACAACTTCAGCATCGGTTCCCGGAGCGGTCCCTGATGAAAACTCCATCTTTTTGGGGAAGCCTCTCCTCATGAATGCACAAGAAGCGATTGAGTTTGAACTTTTGGTAGAGATTGAATCAAATATTTCCGAACGTGATTTTTATATTGCTTTGGTTGCAGAGTCGGTCCCTTCAAGTGGTTTTTCTGACACGAATAATGTTTTTCTTCAAGGAGGAGTCGGCTCACTTGTTTATATTTCAGTTGCGGAAGGAGGGATGCGCACTCAAAAAGGGTCAATTGCTCTGTTTGACGTGAAGTCACCCTTCTCACTTTCATGGGGGAAAACACAGTATCGACTCTTTGATAGTTTTCAGAAAGTGCCGCTTGTTGTGCGCATTGCAAACCAAGGAGATCGAGTGTTTCGAAGCTCGGGACAGTTACTCGTCACACACTTAGGT
>CALESU010000208.1 GCA_937914905.1 uncultured bacterium | reverse complement strand
TGCGCTTCCACCCCTTCACGAAGTGTGCTTGTTTGAGGATCTATTCCAATTTGACCCGAACAAAATACCAATCCACCGGTCTCAATAGCTTGAGAATACGGACCCACAACTTTTGGAGCTTTTTCGGACAGAATAATCTTCATATTAGTTCATTAAAATAAATAATTAATTGGGGTGTAATTGATTTAAAAATATTAATAGTGGGTGTCTATTTTCGTACACCAATTCTCGTATTTTTCTTCATTCCCCCGCACAACCGAGAAAAAGAGATCCTGCAATTTCCCTGCAATCTTTCCTCTCTTCCCGTCCCCAATAATCCTTTTGTCAATATGGGAAATCCACGCAACTTGTGCTCCTGTGCCACAGAAAAATGCTTCATCCGCAACATAGAGTTCACTTCTATCTATGGTTCGCTCTTCGACTGGAATTCCCAAATCGGTGGCAAGGGTCATGATGGTTCGGCGTGTTATCCCTTCCAAAATATCATCGCTTTTGGGAGGAGTAATAAGAACTCCATCTCGCACCATGCAAAAATTCATAGCGGAACCTTCAGCTACATGTCCTGATTCATTCAAAAATATTGCTTCATCGTATCCATTCATTACTGCCTCGTGCCGTGCAAGAGCCGAGTTGATGTATCCACCACTTATTTTAGCGCGAGATGGAATTGCGTTGTCTGAGATTCTTCTCCAAGAAGTTACACAAACACTGATTCCTTTGTCCGTGGGAAGATAATCCCCAAGTGGAATCATGTAAAGCGCGAATGCAAACTCATGATCACGGTCAAGATTCGGAGATAGATTTGTACTTCCTGCATACGCAAAGGGTCGAAAGTATGTATCTGTTTGAGGTGCATTTTGTTTTGTTAACGCAAGAGTATGAGTAATGAGCTCATCTTTGGTATAAGGCAATTCAACTCCAATAATTTTGAGAGAGTTTAAAAATCGAGTGTAATGGTCATTGATACGAAACAAAGACAAGAAGCCTTTTTCTTTGTTATAGTATCCACGAATTCCTCCAAAAACACCGGTGCCGTATTGAAGGGCGTTGGTCATGATGGAGACTTTGGCATCTTCTGTCTTTACGATATTGCCTTGAAAAAAAGCGTAGGGAAATGAAGTGGTGATTATATGGGACATACGTGCTGTTAATTATTAATTATACAAAATAACTTTCCTAAGATAAAACCATCTCCCTCGCCAACACATAGGCAAGCATGGCTTCAGAAACAACTCCTGCTCGGGGCACAACACAAATATCTGATCTTTCGACAGTAGCTTTGACCGCCTCTTTGGTTTTAATATCTACCGTATCCATCGGCTTATAAAGTGTCGAAATGGGTTTGTGATATGCACGAACAATGATAGGCATTCCGTTAGTCACCCCTCCCTCTATCCCTCCCGCACGATTGGTTATTCGTGAAGGATTACCATCAATTATGACAATCGCGTCATGCACTTCTGCTCCAAAATGACCGGCGTTTTCAACCCCTGACCCGATCTCAACTGCTTTCACAGATGGAATACTCATTATTGCTTGTGCAATTTGTCCATCAATCTTCCTATCCCAATGAACATAACTTCCCAATCCAACAGGGACTCCCGTTGCCCAGATTTCAATCACTCCTCCCAAGGTATCCTTTTCCAAGCGAGTTGTTTGAATTAATTCTCTCATTGCTTCGGACGCACTCAGATCTACACAACGAATGTTAGGGTCTTTTTTGTACACTTCTTGCACATCTGCGAATGTATATTTTTTTTGGACCATGATTTGGCCAATTTGAAGAGTATGACTGGCTATTTCTATCCCTTTTGTCAATAAAAATTGTTTAAATACTGCGCCTGCTGCAACGCGCATGGTTGTTTCCCGAGCTGACGCACGCTCCAACACATTGCGAACATCGTCAAATCCATACTTTTGAACCCCCGCTAAATCTGCATGTCCCGGACGAGGAGCAGTGACTCGCGCTGAGTCCATCACTTCCTGCGACTGCTGAGCTTCGCTCATCTTCTCTCCCCAATTTGCATGATCTTTATTATTGACAAGAAGTGCAATAGGACTTGCAATGGTTTTTCCAAAACGTACCCCTGAGAGAATTTCTACTTCATCTTTTTCAATGAGCATTCTCCCTCCCGAACCTGCACCTGTTTGACGCTTGGCAAGTTCTTGATTTATAAACTCAATAGATATAGGAATACCCGCTGGCATTCCTTCGATAATGACGGTTAGTGCTTTGCCGTGTGACTCTCCGGCGGTTAGAAATCTGAGCATAGTTTAAATGTTGCAAAAGCGCGAGTTAAGCGACTGTTTGAAATGAGTTTGTGTCCGAGCCGAGTCATCTTGGTATGAAATTACCAAACATGACATTGTTGGCGAGTTAACTCATGAGAACATGTCGCTTACGAGCGCGCAATAGGAATTAACTTATAAATTGATTGCATCTCCTTCACTTCAATTTGTCCCGGCGCACTTTCTCCCCATTCGGTTGACGCATACGTCAAATAGCTTCCAAGCAGCGGTCCAATAATCCGACTCTGTTTGCCCACCTCTCCCATCCCCACCACAATCCGTTCTTCATGATGGGGCTTATTCGTGAGTAAGCGATACAGCTTTGTAAGTTCATATTCATCATGCACCATAGTGGCTATTTTTATAATATCTGGTTTGTGTTGGTTCATTTCAAAAATGATTTTTTGCATGTCCCAATAGCTTGGAGTCTCTGCAAAATTATGGTACGAAATGATAATCTTTGATTTTTCATTACAGGTGAAGTCATGAGCTTGTACCGTTTTTAGCTCAATATCAACATGCTCAAATATGCCAATTCCTTTCTGAATGAGAGCAACTCGACTTCCTTCAGATCCTACATAAGCTCCACCTTCTTCTTTTGACCGACACGTCCAAATTGCTGGTTTTGTGGTGTGTTCTCGTATTGTTTTAATGTCTGGAAGTGCAAGATCTTGGATTGTGTCAATACGAAGCTCGATCAGATCCGATACTGCTTCGGTTTTTTTAAGATTCTCAAGAAATAGGACAAGCGATGATCCAATCACCGGAGTACATATGCGTATATTCATAGCGAATTATGTTTTGTTAATACGTTTCTCATTACCTCAACAGGGGCTTTTTCACCGGTATACAATTCAAACTGCGCCACTCCTTGATATAAAAGCATTTCAATTCCTCGAATAATAGTCGCTCCCTGTTCTTGAGCTTCTCGTAATAACCTCGTTTCTGAAGGAACATACACTGCATCAAACACAATATGGTGGGGCTGAATGAATTCCTTGGGAACGGGAGTTTCATTGATCTGACTTTCCATACCCATACTGGTCGCATTGAGGATTATATCCACGTCTTGTAACGCTTCACTATTCATGTCTTGAATGGAGTGGACTTCAATTCCTTCTCCGATACTTGTTGCAAGCTCTTTCGCTTTTTCAAGAGATCGATTAAAAATGACGAGCTTCGCTCCCCTTTCGGTCACTCCATATGCCATGGCACGCGCAGCTCCACCTGCACCAATAAGTGCGACTTTTTTCCCTCGTAACGATGTAATTTGTTCAAGAGGCGTAACTACTCCTAACCAATCAGTGTTATATCCAGTAAGAATGCCATTATTGTTGACTATCGTATTTACTGCTCCAATCTTTTGAGCAACGGGATCTATCGCATCAAGATAGTGCATAACGTCAACTTTATGAGGAATCGTGCAGGTAAGTCCACGAACACCCATGGCACGAACTCCCTGGACTACATCATTCAATCCTTCTGGCTTGACGTGCGCTGCAACAAATGCAAATGTATCATCAATCCCCAATGCCTCGTATCCCGCATTATGCATCGCGGGAGAGAGTGAGTGTTCAACAGGATCTCCGATTATGACGCACAGCTTTGTTTTGCCTGATATATTCATTCTTCTCGCATAAATTGAAAACGAGGGACTTTCTTTCCATCGACAATTACGTTTTCGCAAAACATCTTGACAGGTCTAACCCAATAGAGTGATTCCGATTCGTAGAGCGGTTCGTATACCACGTAATCTTCAAGCGTTTCAGAGTGTCGCGCAACAAAATGAACCCGATACTCTTTTCCTTTGTAATGGTTATATATTCCCGGCTTGATACTCATTGAGGCAACGAATGAATAATTTCGTGAGCGATAGTTTCGATATTTTTACCTTCGGTGTCAATGATTCTGTCTGCATATCTCTCATACAAAGGCAGGCGAAATGCATACAATTCTTGTGCTCGATCACTGTCTTGGAATAATGGTCGGGGACGGTCATGTTGGCTTACGCGACGAGCGAGTTCGACAAAAGGGGCACGCAAAAAAACCGTGATTCCTAGTTGTTCTTTCATATAATCAAGAATTATTTTGTTCAGAATGACTCCACCACCTGTTGCAATAATATGATTGGTTGTTGATCTAAGATCTTTTGCAACGTGTATTTCGAATTCTCGATATTTCAACTCTCCAAACGATTCAAAGATCTCCGGCGTTTTCATACCTGCTTTTGCCTCCACCAAATCGTCAGTGTCTACGAATGGGTAACTCAACGATTGAGACAGTTTCAATCCAACAGTACTTTTTCCAGAACCCATAAATCCAATCAAGATGATATTCATAGTTTTTTACCGATTATGGTTTTGAATTAGATATTCCTAAACTACGCACTTTTTCCCAAAACTCAGGGAATGTTTTGTCCACCACTTCAGGATTTTGTATGCACATGCCAGGAATTCGTGCCCCCGCTTGAGCAAAACTCATTGCCATTCGGTGATCTCCGTACGTCTTAATTGTAGCAGGTTTGGGAGTTCCTCCAAAAATGATGAGCGTATCTTCGTCTGGAGATTCGGTTCGAATACCCATTTTTGCAAGCTCTTGTTGCACGGCTTGGACTCGTTCTGTTTCTTTGACCCTGAGAGATCTTACTCCTGTAATACGCGTTGTCCCTTCCGCAAAAGCAGAGAGCACTGCAAGTGTTTGGGCCTGGTCTGGACACCGTTCCATATTGACGTCAATAGGTTTTACTCCATTTCCTTTTACTCTGATACTGTCATCAAAATAATCTACGACTGACCCCATCTGCTCCAGAATATGTAAAAATTCCTTGTCTCCCTGGTGAGAATTTTTTTTGATGTTTCTGAGAGTTACTTGAGAATGAGTGAGCGTTGCGATACCTGCAAAGTATCCTGCAGCAGAATAATCTCCTTCAACTAAGTATTTGGACATTTGATAAGTACCCTCAGGTACGATATAGTTCTTGTATTCCTGATTGACGACGGATACTCCCCATTCGCGCATCATATCAATGGTCACGTCGATATATGATTGTGAGATTTGCTCTCCAAGAACTTCGATTGTGATTCCGCCGATTAAGGGAGCAATCATAAGAAGAGCAGAAAAGTACTGACTACTCACAGCTCCACTCATATGAACTGGAGTGGATTGCAATTTCTCTGACGAAACAAGAAGGGGTGGAAATCCTAATTTTTCAGTATATTCAATCACAGCACCCATCTCTCGTAACGCATCAACCAAATCTTTGATGGGACGTTCATTGAGCCTTCCTCTTCCGTGTACCGTTTTTATCCCGGGAACCATGCAAGAGAGCGCTAAGATAAATCGAATGGTCGTACCAGATAATCGCGCATCCAAGTCATAGGTTCCTGATATAACATCTTCGAATGAGTTCATGACATCAATGTTTCCCAGTGTTCGATTTATCTGAATTCCCAATCCTTGTAAACAGGAGATCATTGCTTCCGTATCATCACTTATGAGGGGATTGTGGATCGTAACCGAGTGTGACGTAAGAGCAGCCATAATAAGTGCCCGATTCGTCAGGCTTTTGGACCCTGGGATATCAATTATCGTGTCTGTGATTGTACTTGGAGGATGAAGGGTTATGGTATCCATGTGTTATTTTGAAATGACATGAGATATGCCTTGATGAATAATTAGTTCCGATACCTCTTTATCAAAAACACCTTTTCCTATTTGGTGAAGCAACGCAAATCGGATTGTTCCATGAGTTGTTTTTTTATCTGAGAGAAGATTATGTATGAGGTCCTCGATCTGTCCAGAAAAATGAAATCTCGTGGGAAGCCCTACTGAG
>CALESU010000207.1 GCA_937914905.1 uncultured bacterium | reverse complement strand
TCTCCCAATAAAAGGGGTTGGTCGCAAACTGATAAGCTGCCCTAAATGTGGCAAGGGAAAGAAGCATCCAATAGAAAGGCAAGAATAGCGACACAACGGCAAGATCGTATCGTTTGCTTTTAAATGCGGCAATAAGGTGGATCGTAATAAATGTCACATTTCCCACAATCAAGTTGAATAGTCCTATTAAATAGATAGGTAAAGGTACTTGAGGCATTTGCACGAACGAGTTTTGAGGAATAATCCCCACAAGGAAAATGACCCACAGCACTGGGTTAAAGAGAGGTAGAAAGAAGTTTCCACCGAAGATCATTATGGCCTGGAGTGATTTGCGGATTCCAAGGTCTCGAATTAGTTCTTTCGGTCTGCTCGTGTGAATGAGAAATGTTAATAAATAGCCCTTTTGCCAACGGGTTCGTTGGCGAATCCAGCTGATAATTCTGCTATTTGCCTCTTCTTGAGTATAGGAATTTACCATCGACGTCCTCATTTTGTAACGGAAAATCCGAAACCCTAAATCAGCATCCTCTGTCACATTAAATGGATCCCATGTTCCGGACCGTTTCAAGTATTGTGTTACGAAGTGATTACTCGTTCCTCCCAGGGGGATCGGTGATCCCGTGTCTTGGAGACCGGGGAGATAGTAATCAAACCAAAAGCCATATTCTAATGAAAAAAACCGAGTTAACAGATTTTGGCGACTGTTATAAAAATTGAGCCTGGCTTGAATACACATGATATCCAATGGAGATTTGAGAAATCCCAAGTAGACTTTCTTCAATTGGTCTTTATCAGGTTTGTCCTCGGCGTCAAATATCACTGTTAGTTGTCCCCGAGAAAATCCAAGGGCATAATCACAGGCCCGTGGTTTTGAGCTCATTCCTGTAAGCGGGACTTTGACAAGTTGCGTAGTGAAGCTATATTTTGTCAGAGACTCGGAAGGAACTCCGATTCCATATGCTTCAAGCGCCGCAATTGTACTCTGATCATCAACATCACAGATAAATTTGATATCCAACTTATCTAAGGGGTAATCAATCGCAAAAATCCCGTCAACAATAGACGGCACCATATCTACCTCATTTCTCAACGGTACGAGGATGGTGTATATCGGAAGATTATCTGTATCAATCTGAGAAATCTCATGGTTGGAAACGTTCAATTGTATTTTTGACCGGAATGATTTTATCATTGCGTAAAACTTAAAAGGATTGATCACAAAATACAGAATATTAAGGATGATGAAGATGCTAGAAGCAGTCTGAATGGGGAAAATGACAAAAAGAATGATGATGAGAATGAAAAAACCGACCGGGAATAGCTTCGGGAAAATGAGATTGTTATACGTAATCGCTGACTTATTTCGGTGCAATACATGAATCGTTTCTGCAGAAGTGACAGACATGTCAATATGAAATTGGTACGAAATAACCCGAGCAACTACTTCCGGATTTGCAATAACGATCTTACAGGAACGTCTTCCGGTATACGCAAGAATTTCTTCCCACACCATTTCGTCTTGATAGGGATTTGCAGTTGCGCAGATTAGTTGATCGTGATCTTCGTAGACATATATCTGATGATCAATAAGAAGTTGTGCCGGTATCTGAGAACCAATCCCCGGGTTTCCTGAGATGGGGGTATCGAGCGAGTTCACATACTCGAGTCTGAGTACTTCCGCAAGATGGGGAAAGAATGATTTATTGATCGTAAAACTTCGTGCTTGGCAAGCAACAATAGGATTTTCTGCTTGTGCAATGAGCGCTTTCGCTTCATCCCACTGGGGTTTATGAATGAGTTTTGGGTGTAAGAGTGTGTTGCGATTCGGGCTTATAGAACTGCTCATAGCGTGAGATTAACTGATCACTAAGATCAATAATAGTTCTTTGATTTTGCTTTAAGTGGTTATAATCTGCTTCTTTAATTTGGCATGCATCTAATAACTGAGTCATCCGCTCCTCTAAAAGCCGTATCCCTAATAAATGATCAAAATAAATGCGCAACGACTTTGTATTCATATTGCCCGTGACACGATTCGAAGTTGCTCTTCGTGTAACTGTATCAATTGGTGGAGGATCTTCATTTCTTCTGCTCCTTCGAGCTTGCTATCTCGAATGCGCCTCTTTACCGCCCCTTTCAGTTTTTGAACAACCAAGCGGTTTAATGCGATAAAACTTGACATTTCTTCTTGAAAAGCACTGTGTTGATAATCGTGTTGCACACTTTAATAGTACATAATGAGAACGAGTAAAATACCTGGTTTTTATATGGATTCCATTTGGAGTCTTGCAACCGGCGCCATTGATTCAAAAGCTACATTTTCTTTAAGCGTGCTCCGGGCCATGCGAGTTGGTATAAATCCCTGAGACTTCTTTAAAAGAAAACTGAGTTTGAGGAGTTAATTTACAAACAACAAGAGAACTGCTTCCGCCAATGCTTTCTGCCCCGGTATACGCATTAAAATGGAAGAGTTTTTCATGAATCAGTAATCCATGCTCGGTAATAATCGATTGAATTGCCAGTTCCCGTTCACGTGCACGATCGCTAGTTCCGTAGCAAAAATATAGCCGGGATGTTGATTGCTTTTTGAGAGCAGAAAGTCCTTGATTGATAAATAACGTTATCCCTGATGGGGTATACGGAGGATCAGTAAATACGACATCAAATGAATCAAGCAAATCTTTCGGTAAAGGCTTTCGGAGATCATGACGAATGGTCTCTATTCCGTACTGATGGCTCTTGCTCATGTCTGAGATACTATTCAAAATCCTTTCATCAATATCCAAAACGGTCACGTTACTTTCTATCGCAACAGAAGCTACGGCAAGTGACGTGTGATCATCGTCCCCAAGAAACAGCACTTTTGTGTGCACGAGTTCGCCCTGATCTAACAAGTAGCAAGCTCGTTTTGTAACGGTTTGATCCGTTGCCAAAAATTGGTCAAAATCTCGTATTGGTGTGGGTCGTGCACGATGCGACTCAT
>CALESU010000206.1 GCA_937914905.1 uncultured bacterium | reverse complement strand
CGTCGGGTTGAGGCTAAATAGGATTCCGAATCCTGAAGATGACTTGGTCCAGCTTGATAACCACCTTCGCAGTAGAAATAGAGTAGCTGTCCCCGCGCAAGATCTGGCAGAAGGGGAGTATTTTACCGTGTACCGTGCAAGTGGGAGAGAGGTAGACAGTGAGCGCGCCATTGAAGAGCTGGAATCCCTCAGTCAAGTTGCGGAAGTTTTTCCCAACACCATTTATACCGCTTTTCAACACATGCCGAATGATCCTGAATTCGTCAATCAGTGGCACTATGATAGCCTCAAGCTCAAGCAAGCATGGGATATTTCGAAAGGGAATACCCCCTCTGACGATGTATTGGTTGCTATTTTGGATTCGGGAGTATATGCACAGCACCCGGATTTAGAGGGAAAAATATATGCGCGGTGGGATTGTGCACGAGACTCAGCATGCGTACAAAATGAAGGAGATGATGATAATGGGCACGGCACGCATGTTGCAGGCACCATCGCAGCTGCCACGAATAACGGGAGAGACGTCTCCGGTTCTGGATACAACATCAAAGTCATAACGGTAAAAGTGCTCAACTCACAAGGAGAGGGTTACTTGACATGGGTCGCTTCGGCAATAGATAAAGTGAGAACGGAGTATCCATCCAAAAAAATCATTATCAACATGAGCTTGGGCTCAGCAAGTATTGATCAGGTCTTACAAGATGCGATAACGCGGGCTCAGGAAGCGGGAATATTGTTGATTGCAGCATCGGGTAATGACAATACCAACGAACCTCAGTACCCTGCATCCATCCCCGAAGTGATTTCTGTGGGAGCTTTAAGCAATAGTGACCAGCGAGCGAGCTACTCAAATTGGGGGCTTCATGTGGATGTGGTTGCGCCAGGCGGAGATAATCCGCAGTCTCAAGGAGGCACGGGAATTGACGGGAGCCCCGGCCTAATCCTTTCCACAGGACATACGTCATCTGCACTGCTCGTCTCCATGGCAGGGACGTCAATGGCCTCTCCTCACGTTGCAGGAGTTGCGGCTCTTGTCTGGAGTCTCAATAGGAATTTAACCAATATTCAGGTTATGGACATTTTACAACGGACAGCCACGCCCATCGCGGAAACGGGCGTGAAGTGGAAATACGGAAAAATAGACGCATTTGAAGCCGTAAAAGCGGCTCAACCCGCAGTTCCCACACCTACTCCCGAGCCGGCTCTTCCCACCGCCACCCCCATTTCCGCACTTCCCACCGCCGCGCCCCCAATAGCCCCCCAAGGGAATCCAACTCCCACCCCCACCCCCATCCCCACCGTTGTTCCTTCAAACACCCCCATCCCAACAGTAACTCCCGATTTTTCAGGAAGTCCTACGCCCACTCCTCCTCCCAGTTGTCCCCGTTTCGCAGAAGGTAATGTGACCTGTGATCAGGCCGGAGTGATCAATGCTCAGGACTATGGCTGTTGGAAGAAGCATTATTTGGAACAATCCCTCGGACAGACTCCTGTCGTTTCTGCCGAATGCCCTGCGATTGCAAACGTTGATGGGAGTTTGGATGGAGTAACGTTGTTGGATTTTGTCATATTACGAATACACTGGGCCCAATGAGATATTATCACGACACCCATTTTAAAGCCTGGACGAGAGGGGCAAAAAAAATCCTGATGCTGGGGGTAATGTCCGCATGTGCCATTTTCATGTTTTGGTATCTGCAACAGTTTGGATTCCGTTTTTTTGCCTCAGAAGATCCAGTCTCGGTTTTGATAAGCGCGCCTGAGGTGGTGGATCTATCAGGAAAAGAGGAAGAGGAGTTTGTTGTAGGTTTTGCCATTCAAAACCAGGAAGTATGGGGGTCAAAACTCACGCTAACCTACGATAGTACGTATCTAGCTTACGGAAAAGAGTACAAAAGCTCTGGGTTTTTCCCGCCAGAAAACTCGCCCTACGAGCTTTTGACGGAGGAAGTAAGCGTTATTGACCCTACTCAAAAAAAGGTGAAACTCGCGATCATTGCCGTCTCGCCCATAAATCCTGCAGATCCCATCCTCCGATTTTCTTTTAAAGCAAAGGCGAAGACAAATGATGAGGTGATTGCTCAAGCAACTCAGCTTATCTCATTAACCACAGAATCAGAGTACTTTGGAAAATCTGCAAACGGCGCGGCCGTGAAATTTGCAACCCCCCTTGACCGTATTTCGAAATCCATTTTGATATCCAAAAACTCACTTAATCCAAGCGCGACTCCCGTGCCAACAGGAGCCATTATCCTTGAGCCTTCGGTAATCCCCGTAACTCTTCCTATGAATCTCACGTATTCCGGAATTACGATCAAAATTAAGTTGCAAGGAGTGGGACAATCGACAGAA
>CALESU010000205.1 GCA_937914905.1 uncultured bacterium | reverse complement strand
GGATCAAACATCACCCTGGGAACCATCCCCGGAGGACGAGGACTACTTGCGGGCAATGCGGCATCATCATTTATCCAGTACACGGGTACCACAAATACCTCTGGAGCATTCAATGGAGGAGCGGTAGCACCATCTGCTACCACGAGATTAAATTATGCAGGAAATCTCTATGCTACCCAGTTTGTGGGAGTAGGATCCAGTCTTACCGGAGTCATATCATCAGGACTTCTCACCGGAACATACAACAATATCTATCACTTCACCAATCCTGCAAACCGATTCTATGGCATAGGCTCAAGTCTTACTGCACTTAATGCAAATTACATTACCTTAGGATCAATTCCCAACGGTAGAATTACCGGATCACACACCAGTACCGTTGCATTCACGAGTACCACGAACGTATTCAAGGGAATAGGATCCAGTCTTACTGCCCTGAACGGATCAAACATCTCGTCTGGAACCCTCGCTACCGCACGTCTTTCCACAGCCCTGACATACCCCATCGCAGTCAGTGGTACTTCCTCAGGAATACATACGGGTCAAGTGCGCTCAAGTCTCATAAGTGGCACTAATTATTTCATGGGATTACTTGGCATTGGCATTTCAATTCCGACATCGAAACTGCACGTATATTCGACGACATCTTCTGATGGACTCGCGATTGACGGATCTGGAGATAATCCGTTAATTCGTTTTAGAAGGAATGGTTCTGATACTGGTGCAATGGGGTCTGTTGGCTCGGCGAGCTCGTATTATGCAGGAACTGCTGTAGACGATCTCGTAATCCGTGCCGATTCGGGCAGACTCCATCTAGGAGTAGGGGTTGGAGCAGGTGCAGGGCAACAATTAGTGCTTACTGCAACAAACGTAGGTATAGGTACAACAAATCCAAACCAAGGAGAGTTAGAAGTAAAAGGCGGGACTGTTTGCGTAGACACCAATAATGATAATAATGCCACATCTTGTATCGCAAATGAATCTGATGGTCGTTTGAAAACAAATGTACAAACCTATGGAAATGCACTTGATACCTTATTATCTTTGCGTGGAGTCCGGTTTGATTGGAAGGTTAATGATCCTACCATCGTCGCACAACACCCACTCATTACACGATTTGGCGACCGTCCGAATGATTTGGGAGTTATCGCCCAAGAGGTAATGGGTATTGTTCCTGAAGCAATTTCACGCGAGACCATTGACGGGTTTTATCAAGTTGACTATGACCGCTTTATACCCATTTTGATCGAAGGAGCAAAAGAGCAGTATGTTTTGTTCGATAACTTCAAGACAACCACATTATCGTCCATTGACGGTCTTAATCTCGAAATGGCAGAGACAGGAGATCTCCTTGGTGTCACGATCCAGAATACCGAAACTCAGATAGCAGATCAAGATATACTAATTGGTCAACTTGATGCAAATCTTACCGCTCAGACTGGGCACCTCATGGATCAGGAAAATCAAATTGCCAGTATGGGTGCGCGACTTGACTCTATAGAAGCACGAGTGAGTGATACAGAAGCTATTGTGACTTCACTTCAAGATAGAGTTTCATCACTGGAAAGCCTTATGGCAATGCTATCTGCGACTGACTCAGGGATTCTTGCCACGGGAAGTGGCCAAATCTTAGGAGCTCAATCGGGTGACATCATCGCTGATAGTTTGACCGTAATGGGAAGTACCAATCTCAGTACCCTGGGAGTTACGGGGGAAATCACCAATGGCTTGCTCGTTATCAATGGCTTCAATGACTCAGGAGCAACGCCTGAGGCCACGCTCACCACATTGGTTGGGCCTCTCCATCTCCAGCATGACGGAGCAAATCCGATAGATCTCATGGCTGGGAAGATCCGAGTAGATGTAAACGGTAATATGCTTATCAAAAAAGGAGACATAGAAGTCACCGAGGGAGACGTGATTATCAAGCAGGGAAGCCTCAAGGGAAGTGAAGGCATGAGAGGAATTGATATTGTGATCACGGAAGGCGCCACTGAACACCTCATCACATTCCCGACGGCAAATGACACGAATGAATACGCACTGAGCGTTCTGCCAACATGGTTCACGACCGTGCGAATTGAAGAAAAGACGGTGAATGGGTTCCGTGTTATCTTCGATAGTCCAGCACCACCAGGTGCGCAGATAGACTGGTTGATTATCGAATAAGGTATAATCTAATCCATGCACTTCACAACCCATATTCTCCCCAACGGACTTCCTGCATTATTTGTAGACACGCAAGCGTTTCCTTCGATAACCACTATGATTCTCGTTGGCGCAGGATCTCGGTATGAGACTCCTGAAAACAATGGAATCGCTCATTTTTTTGAACATATGGCGTTTAAAGGGTCAGCCAAATACCCCACGGCATTTGATATTTCTTCCACCATAGAAGGGATGGGAGGAGTGTTTAATGCATTTACTTCAAAGGACCACACGGGATACTATGTGAAAGCTCCCGGCTCCCACTTTGAGGAAGTTGCACGCGTTCTTTCAGATATGATCTTGCACTCAACTATTGATCCTGAAGAGATAGAACGAGAAAAGAACGTCATTGTGGAGGAGATCAACATGTATGAAGATATGCCAGCGCGCCGGGTGAGTGATTATTTTGACGAACTTATCTTCAAAGGTCATCCGCTTGCATGTGATGTGGCAGGAAGCGAAAAGACGGTTCGAGCATCCACGCGAAAGACATTTACACAGTATATAGATCAGCTCTATCACCCTGACAATGCGGTAGTTGTCGTGGCAGGAGGCTTAAGCTTTGGCTCAAAGCCATCTGAGGGGATTTCCAAATACACCCGCATCATCGAAGAAACGTTTGGCGGATGGGGAGGAATTTCTCAAAAACCTTCTCGCCACTTTACCCACACACAAAAGACTCCTCTCGTGTCGGTACATCATAAGCAAACAGAACAAGCCCATTTTTGCTTAGGATATCGAACGTTTGGTCTGCAAGATCCACGCCGGTATGCACTCACTCTCCTGAGCACTATTCTTGGTGGGGGAATGTCTTCTCGGCTTTTTATTGAAGTGAGAGAACGTCGGGGGCTCTGCTACTATGTTTCAACCGGACGTGAATTATATACAGACACGGGATATTTAGTTACTCAAGCAGGCGTGACGAATAATATATCTCAGCTAAACGAAGCAATTAAGGTAATCATTGGAGAGCATGAAAAAATATCTGCAGGCTCAATAACGGAAGAAGAACTCTCCAAAGCAAAAGAGCAGGTGAAAGGCAGAATGCTTTTGTCTTTAGAAGATTCTTATCACGTTGCA
>CALESU010000204.1 GCA_937914905.1 uncultured bacterium | reverse complement strand
CGCGCAAGAAAATAATGGACCAAATTGCGAGAGTATATGGAAAACCGAGCAATCGATTCGATGCCGTACACAATACCATTTCTATAGATCCAAAAACGGGTCTTGCACATATTTATAAAGGGGTGGTACACGTACAAAGGGAGGGAGAGCTTCAAATTCTTCCAAGTTCATTAAGTGGAAAAATGATCCGATATCAGGCTGGAGCGGGGGCTCAATTTGTGACGGGAACTTCTCATGGTACGGGAAGAATGGTTTCCCGGGGCAAGATGAATCTTGAAAAAGAAATTCTCGCCGAACTGTATGAAGAACGTATTCAAGATGGCCGAATTGAAGGTCAAAAACTTGGTATTATGGTCCCCATAGGAATGAGATGGCCAATGACTGAAATTGAAGAAGCATATCACCCAATTGATAGATCTGTCAGACTTCTGACAGAATACGAACTTGCGCTTCCTGGTTCAATCGAATATCTTCAACCGATTGCAGGTATCAAAGGAGAGTAAGCACTTCATCATACACATGACAATCATGTGTATTCTTATTTCTTCTTAAAAAACAAACTCAGGCTTACAGGGAGAAATGGTACACGTGCAAGCTTATGAGGCCAACACGTGCACCAAATCCCCCACTCAGCCTCTACCAAGGTGTGTACAATACCGTGACCGGGATGGTCAGGTTGTACAACGCCTTAGTTTCCTCCCATCGGGCGAGGCCTTGCCCGACGGTCAGCCACGTAGACTCAGGATGTCTTTCGTGGCCGATGACTGTACTCATAGTCCAAGAACAACTCCACTGGAGGAGCTTCCTGGAATAGTAGTACTTCGACTGTCCCAGCCGGGACAGGCCCTGTCCAGGCCCCACCTGGACAGGGACTTTGAATGCGATATAATTAACATAGGTGGAGTGAATGTGCACCCCACCTATGACTGCAAGTTTTTCCTCGTTGACGCCGGCCCAGAGTTGGATGGACCCGTTGGCGTGCCCATCCCCCCTTTGCCAGATTTCACTGGCCTGGACACCGGCCTCAACAAACGGGGATTCGTAGTGGTCCCTTGAGAACCACCAATTGGCGTCAATCCCCGATGACGCCAACGGAGCGTTTGTGGCACGTTGCATGGCAAAATCCCATGCAACAGCCAATGATGGTTTCCACTCCGCGCCC
Organism: uncultured bacterium; assembly: GCA_937914905.1. Lineage (GTDB taxonomy): Bacteria > Patescibacteriota > Microgenomatia > UBA1406 > GWC2-37-13 > UBA1450. Next base: position 3,210 of record CALESU010000204.1, on the reverse strand, counting down.
TCGGAGTGGTAAATGTCTATCGTGTAGACATGCACCCCGTCCAGTTGGGTGATGTCTAACACGAATTCTCGCACGGGGCGGAGCTCCACAAGGGCGAGCTCCTTCACCCACCGCCCATCGGTGGGCGTGTGAATGTCCCCGTACTGGCGGATGACCGCCACATCCATGCCGCCCTGAGCGACATAGGACATGTGCGGTTCGCCAGGAATGGGCCCGGCGGTCAGCTGGGTGTATTGGTCCGCCACACCCATGCTGAACCCACCGAACCCATAGAATGCCGAGGAACCGGCATAATTTACGCGTACTGCCTCGTACACGTAAATGCCGGTTCCCGTCGCGATAAGCGCGATCGCCACGGGATCGTCGATGATCCCAATGACGGTCGCGTCATCGGCCAGCAAGCCGAGTCCCACTACGAACATCCAGCCGGCCGAGCTGGAGTCGTCGAACCACCGAATTTCGGTGTCCACGCTTTCCCTTACGGGACGCGTGACACCGATCGGTGTCGGAATCGGTTCCCCCTCCGGGGTGGGGGAAAATGTCACCGCGGGGAAGAATACCCCGTGGGTGGAGAAAACCAAACTTCCATCTTCGCTGATGGAGATGGTTTTGGTCCCCTCCGGGGCATCCTTCCATGCCGCCGCGATTCGGCCCGCAGCCTCTTCAGAGGCTTTTGCGGTCCGGCGGCGGCGACTCTCTGCATGGGCTTGTTCGCAGCCCATCAGCTCCGGGTTCCCGGAGGTGATGAGCAGGCAAGTTTTGCCCGTGGGGGCCACAGCCCCCACAACCGGCTGTAACTCCGGCTGGGTGTCCCCTGTCAGGAGTTCCGCCGGAATGACTGAATCATCCTGCCCTCTCGCCACATGAGTGGCGGAGGGCAAGATGGAAGTGATCAACACAATCGCCACGATGAGCCACGTGGCCAGGCTTGTGTGTTTCTTCATCTTGCCCTCCTTGAGCAAGAATTTGAATCCCTGCCAGCCCAAATCCAATGGGTCGGTTTAAGGATTCTCCTCACGAAAACGACTTGTCGATGGTCCCGCATTTGATTGCAGGATCCTTCACTGTTTCAGAAATAGGTTTTGAAGCCTAAGCCTGCAGGAGATCGACTCTCCTGGCTTGTGAGGCTTTTTATGGCCTTTGTCTTTTTAAGTGACAGGATGCAAAAGCGGCACCCTTTTTTTCTTATTTTCCTTTTTCTCCTTTTTCAAGAGCTACATTTTTCAATCCATCCGACGACTTGTCGGATTTCTTTTGGTGCAGCCTGCTTTTATTGACTGCAAGAAGGGGGTGTGCGACTGAGATTCTCGCTCGTAGGCGGGAATGACCAGCTTGGTTCCCTCTTTTTGCAGCCAATAAAAGAATGAATGAAGAAGAAGTTTCTTTTGTTTTGTAAGCCTGAGTTGTTAAAGAGCATGAATTCCTATCGCATGAAGTATGCAAATACTTCAAGACAAGATTCATTCCATTTTTTTCACAAGGCGCGTGGTTTTTAGACAGCAAATGCCTAGCCACGACACATTGAGAAAAGCAAACTCAAAATACAAAAGTATAAAGAAGATAAATATCCCTATAATATAGGTTTATTTTGATATTTATACCTATCCTTCCCGATAAAAAGGACTTTCAATTATATCTTATAATAGTACAAATGTCAAGATATACCCTCACCTTCTCACCATCACGTGCCAATGGATAAGGTGCGTAGAAGACCTGATCCAGTACTGATTTTCAAATACAATCACATTTTCTTTTGGAATGTTCTGATTACCTAGCCATGCTTGAAGATGCTCCTCGGCACAATCCAAAGGTGCCTCGGGATCAAAACAAAACAATACATAATGCTTTGCACAAACGGCATACGGGTACGGATTTTCAACGAGAAGAAAAGGACAATCCTCCATCTCCTTATGTTGTGCAGAGATGTATTCAATAACGGTTCTCCCCTCTTTCGATAATCGATCTATGTACGTAAGGTATTGGCGATGCACCTCATTATCTCGGTACAGCCACTTGTTTCCTTGCTCAACTTCACCCAATTGAGCTTGGAGTCCGTCAAACGTGCAAGGAGTAATGACGGGAGGTTTCTCCCCATGTTGTATGGGCCCTTGAAAAATGTTTCGTTCGAGCATCCCTTCAGATGATATCAAACAAGTATAAATTTGTTAAGTCAAGGAATTTTTTCCGAGCGTTTTGGCAAGGTCGGTGTAGAAGGCTTGCAGCTCCGGCAGAGATAATGGCTCTATCATTTTCGGCAAATAATCAAACTCCATTACTTGAAGAATGTCGCTCGCGAAGAGATACGGGTCAATGTCCGTCTTGAATTTCTCAAAGCAGTCTGTGCGGATTTTCCAGAATGAATACTTTTTAAAGATAAAATAGAGGTCAACATAGTCTTTTATCTCATTCCGTTGCGTTATGGTAATCAATTTATTTGCTGAAATGTCACGAAGGCTATCAACTTTCAGAAGGTGATTAAACACAGTAGGTTTTTCAAGCTGTGTAAATGGATAATGTGCAAAATCTAGCTTAAGTTCAAAACGATCCTTGAAGGTAAGAAAGTACATGTGGTTTGGCTCGAGAAATTCTTGCTGAATGGAATATCCCAGTTCATCTGCCCACGAAGAGATTCTGTTAAAAACACTTTGGGAATTAAACGGTAGGGCCGAAAAAAAGTCCAAGTCATCACTATAACGATGGTGAAGGTAGACTTCCGCAAGGGCTGTTCCACCGGTAAAATAGAACGTATCTTTAAAAAATGGGTCTGACTGAAATTTGGTAAGAACGCTCCGCTGATATGAGTTAAGTACGCTCATGGTAGATCCATAAATAGCTCAAGAAGTTTTTTCCGTTTGGGGAGTATCTTCAAACTATTCCAATTAGTACGAACTGCCTCAAGGGATATTTTGTGACCTGGTTCTGGACCATAGTTTATCTGCCTTTCAAGAAGAAGTATTCTCCCTTTTTCTGTTTTATTGAGAACCGCAGGATCATAATCCCAAACTGCTTTCATGTAAAAAAGTATACCACAAAAGGAAATTTCAGGAATTTGGTGCTTTTGCGGTATAAAGATGAGTATGAGTATCGAACAGAGGTTCGGCGCATTTGCTTCATGAAGTATAATATAATTTGATTTATAGACGGATATGCCGCAGTGGTGGAATGCATACTCTGACAGTTCGCGAGCGAAAAGCGGGTGATTACTGTCAG
>CALESU010000203.1 GCA_937914905.1 uncultured bacterium | reverse complement strand
GATTAAAACAAGGTGCAACAGGACAATTATTGGGAGGAACGGGTGAAAACTATTTTATTTCACATCAATATAAAACCCACCTATTAAGTCAGACTCAAAAAACTCAATCAGGAGAACAGCCTGATGATATTGCCCAATTTACGGCAAAATCACTTCAATTAGCAGGTACCATTTCAGGAGTAACAGATTCGAGCACCGGGAACCTGTTAGGAATGGACTATGCGACTCGGTTAGGTCTTGGGGCGCGAGCCATAACTGCAATGGCCACATATCCAGCTTTACTTGACAGCATTCCTCAAGCAACCGAAAAATTAGGTGATTCAATGATTTCCATTTTGACCATTGCAGATTTGATCGCAATGGAAGAGTTATTTTTTCCCAATCTGACCGAAGATTACCAAAGTACCGATGTTCATAGTGTCTCACGAAATGCTATTGATAGTGTTGTGAACAAAATACTTTTACACATTGTTAAACCGAGTCTTTTTGACAATCCTGACAATTTACAACTTGCAGTGGGAACTATTCGTACCCTTGAAAAGACGGTGAGAGGAACAAGTCATGAACACACGTTATATACGCTCTTAACCTCATTAATCCCGGCGATTATAGGAGACAATGTGGAGAACTCAATGGGAAATACATCGCAACACCTGGAAATTTCATTAGAAAACGCACAAGAAGACCCAATCACATTTCTCACGTTGCGAGAAGTAGTCGCATACAAACAAAGGAAAGCATACGCTTCCATGAGGCCAAATTCACTGCTTTCTTCTGATCGAAAAAGTGCGATTGATTCATTCTCTCGCGCACATCGCTCTCTCACTCATACTACAGATGCTTTATTGAGTCCTTTTTCACTCGATCAATTGATATATGTCGCGTCAACAAGTATGGACGAGTGGGAAAGTAGGATTCCGGATACAACCCCTCGTAGAGAAAGTACAGACAATGATGCTAAGAGAAATGATGTTGAATTCCGTATGGCAAAAATCTTAGGATCTCATTGCCGGAGGTTATTTCGTCAATTGAAAGAACGCTATTATGCTATGGAACAACGAGAGATGTTTGGACTGGTAACTGCGGATGGGAGAGGAATGAAAAAGCTCAGCGAACAAATAACCGCTTTT
>CALESU010000202.1 GCA_937914905.1 uncultured bacterium | reverse complement strand
TAAGATAATTTGAGGATTTTTGAGAAAAATCTTAGCGATAGCCAGTCTCTGTCTCTGTCCTCAGCTCAATTTAACGCCCTTTTCGCCAATCTGGGTCTCCACACCCTGCGGAAGATCAAAAACGAACTCACACTTCGCAGCCATCAAAGCACTCATAAGCTCTGTTTCCGTAGGACGAGATTTTGCGGAATAGACCAAATTTTCGTAAACCGTTCCATCAAAAACCGATGGTTCTTGGGTCAAATAGCCAATATGCTGATAGAAAGAAATCAAAGATATATGATCAGATGCTCCTTCTCTTGGCAACGCCTGTCAGTCGATCAATACACGTCATGACAGAGGATGCAAATATCATGCAATCAACTTGATAAGCGTAGATTTTCACGATCCTGACATCCCCACCAATGCAGTCTTTTTCCCTCACTCTAGACGCAATGAAAAATTATCAAATACCAGTATCTCTTTGTGATATCCGTACGATATTTGCTCCAGTGTAATATCGCCTCTCGTATACACAAACTCCTTCCCTGAATCGTATCAAATAATCTGTGGGGTATCATCCATAAGACTTCGTAGTTTTGTAACCGAAATAGAGTTTTTGAGAATATCCTCAAACCACATTCCCATATCTCGCATTAATGCGCTCAAATACGTCAATAACGTGGAAATTCACACAAATTCTCACAACGTAAGTTGCTTTTCAAATACGAATGTACCACCTATATACAAAAATACCACATTCAAAACAAAAGGCAAAATAACCGACATATTGACACCTATATGTTCCGTCTTTCTAAGTTCTTTACGAAATTTATTAATTATACTAATCTTATCTACGACGGTCACTACCTCACTCTTTTCACTATTCGTTTCCAAAATAGTATTTTTGGACATAATAACTCTCACCACGCTCCTCGAAAAATCCGCTTCTGCCTCATATCTTTTGGCTCTTCGTTTCATGCCAAAGTTTTTGATCTTAATGGCTAAGTAATTGAACGTCAGCGACAATACAATGAATACACAGAAATACCAAAATCATAAACTCAAAATAATATACACAGAAAATGTTCCCGATA
>CALESU010000201.1 GCA_937914905.1 uncultured bacterium | reverse complement strand
GTGTCTGGGCATTTAGATCATGTCGCAATGTCTCTTATCACTCACTTTGTGTTTCACAAAACACCTTCTGTCAAACGCCTGCTTTGCTACACCTTACTTCGCGAGCAAACAGACGAAATGCGAGGATATTTTGTCTATGTACCCCATGGAAAATCGCGCGATGAGATTGATTTGATTGTTGATATTTCAGATGTATGGGAACTCAAAAAACAAGCAATCATGCAACATATCTCTCAAATTGGCGATGCAGGTGACGCAGTTGCTTTTATGGAAAAAGCACCAAAAGAAGAGTATTTTCTTATTGAGGAGAAATGACTGTTTTCGTGTTACAATAAGGTCTATTGAATGAATTGGGCTCGTAGTTCAGTTGGCTAGAACGTCGCGCTGGCAGCGCGAAGGTCAGGGGTTCGAGTCCCCTCGAGTCCACACGTATCGCCTCCATCATTATTTTTCACTGTCTTTTCCAGCTTCAGGATCTAACATTCTTGCCCGCATCAGATATTCTTGAGCGCGCGCCATATCTTCTTCCTTTTCATACAAAGTGGCGAGCGCAACAAGAAGATCTCGCGATTCTGGATACTGCTCCAACAGTATCTCAAGTGAAGTTATAGAGTTTCTCCGGTCTCGATCTTGAGAAAAAATGTCCTTGTCATAGTCTTTCATCAATCCCTTAACTTCGCTAAAGAGCGGTTGAAATTGAGGGAGAAATCTTCCTTCTCGTATCGTTTCAAGAATTGCCGGCATCTCACCTTTGGCAAGTGCCGTAAATTGAGAGGGAATATATTGAGAAACTAATATATTAAGTGTCACAAATACAGAAGCAAGTACATACGCTCCGAGCCATAAGATCTGTTCCAACAGATGTACGGGCCTTATGTTCTCTTGTTTTTTTTGTATGTGCCCTTTCGCCATACTGCATTATACTTGTCTCTCCCCTTTCTGTACCATATACTGAAAGATATGGCCATAGATTTGCATGAGTATAAAACGCTCTACCTGAAGACTTCCCAAGATCTCGTTGAATTGCTCCAAAAGTCTCTCGGGGTTTTGAGCACTACGTCCTTGGATGCTGAGGCTACTTCTGAAGCTCATCGAGCAGCACATTCTTTGAAAAGTCAGAGCATGGTTATGGGTTACATGCAAATTGGATTATCCTCACGAGCACTTGAAATTCTCTTGGCTAAAATAAAACAAAAAGAACTTGTCCCAACAAGTGAACTCCTAGATGAAATGCACAAAACAGTAGTTGCAATATCTCGTTCCCTTGCCGAGATCAAATCTCATAAACCTGAAGTCACCATGTCCGAATCTATTGAAACTTTGGAACGAATATCCCACATGCCATTGAGAGCATAAAAACTTTTTATAAAAAACCTATGCATATTTTGCTTGCTGACGACGATACATTTTTCCAAAAATTCTACCAATCCCAACTTCAAGAACATGGGCATACAGTTGATGTTGCGGTAGATGGAAAAGATGCACTAAAACAGTTGGCTGGGAAAAAACCAGACCTGCTCATTTTGGACATCATTATGCCCCACAAAGACGGGTTTGAGGTTCTTGTCGAACTGCAGAAAATGCCTTCACTCGCACATCTCCCTATTCTCATTTTTTCCACTCTCGGCCAGGAACAAGATGTTGAGCGAGCCCTCAAACTAGGAGCGTCTGGTTACGTTAATAAAAGTTTCTTTGACTTTGATACGCTCCTTGCCAAGATTGACGAGGTAGTCAAGTCGTCTCACCGCGCCTAATTATTGTTAGAAATCTTATGCTATTACCTGAAGAAGAGCTCCAAAAACTCCTAACCGGAATGGGTTTGGTGGACGAACCTAAAATAAAAAAACTGCGTCAATTTATGAAGGACGCACATACTGATTTTGAGGATGCGCTCTTGCAGATGAATATTATCTCTGACGAAAAGCTAGGCATCGTGGTCGCGAATCATTTGAAAATCCCTTTCGTAAGCTTAAGTAAAATAACTATTCCTCAAGACGTGTCTCATATTGTGCCAGAAAAAATTGCGAGACGAAAAAAAGTCATCGCTTTTGAACGAGATGGGTCAGGCATCAAGGTCGCCATGGCAGATCCTCACAACCAGGAAATTATTCACATGATTGAGCAAAAAACACTGGGAAAAGTCACTCCGTACCTCGCAACAGAAAGAGACATTTTAAATACGTTTTACATTTTTAAGAGAGATCTACAAAAAGCATTTGACCGATTGTTGTCTGAAGGAAAAGAGCCAGGACATGAACATGATATTTCCCTTTCTAAAGTAGTAGATCTCATTATCGAAACTGCATACTATGAAAAAGTGTCAGATATCCATATCGAGCCCCAAGAAGAAGATGCTCTGGTGCGGTACCGGATTGACGGAATTTTACATGACGTAGTGCGTTGTCCCACATACCTCCATGAGCGTATCATGACGCGCATTAAAGTACTTTCTCAACTGCGAACAGACGAGCACATGAGCCCTCAAGACGGTAAAATGCGGATGGAGATAGAAGAAGATTATCTTGATTTGCGCGTTTCTATTATCCCTATTGTAAACGGAGAAAAGGCAGTTCTTCGACTCCTCTCCACGCAAACTCAGCAAATTACGTTGACTGATCTGGGTATGACTGAAATTGATCTTGAAAAAGTAAGTCGTGCTTACTCTAAATCCTATGGCATGATCCTTTCCACGGGGCCCACAGGTTCGGGAAAATCAACATCAATTTATGCCATCTTAAAAATCCTCAATACGCGCTCGAAGAATATTACAACCATCGAAGATCCTGTTGAATATCGTATTGAAGGGCTCAATCAGATTCAAGTAAATAAGAAGGCGAACCTGACATTTGCCAGTGGTTTACGTTCTATTTTGAGACAAGACCCAAACATCATTTTGGTAGGAGAAATCCGAGACTCAGAAACGGCGAGTATTGGAGTGAATGCGGCGCTTACCGGACATTTGGTCGTTTCAACGTTACACACAAATGATGCGGCAACAGCGCTTCCCAGACTTATGGATATGAAGATAGAGCCATTTCTCGTTTCTTCAACCGTGAATGTGATCATAGCACAGCGCTTGGTGAGAAAAATTTGCGAAATGTGCAAATCTCAGATTGAAGTGAGCTACGATGATTTTAGTAAAAATATCCCCAGTGAGTTGGTGACTACCTATTTTGGTAAGAAGAAAGCAATACATATTTATCATGGAGCGGGTTGTCCCCTCTGTCATTCCACCGGATATTCTGGGCGCGTTGCGTTATTTGAAGTCTTGGAAGTAACCAAAAAAATTCGTGAGTTGATTTTGAAAAAAGCAGATTCGGACGTCATCATGAAACAGGCGAAAGAAGATGGAATGACCACGATGCTTGAGGATGGTTTGCAAAAAGTGTCTCAAGGAGTTACCTCTATTGAAGAGGTGCTTCGCGTTACTAAAGTTGAGTCTTTGTAACAAACGTATGAAAAATGAGCATATTCGACTGGGTACCAAAGACAAAATTGCTTTGTTTGACAATCTCTCAACCATGTTGAAGGCAGGAATTTCAATCCTCGAGGCGGTTGACTCCCTTCTTGAAGACTCAAAAGGACCTCAAAAGAAATTGCTCACTGCCATTCGTACTGATCTTACCCAAGGAAAACAACTTCACGATTCATTTGCTCGATTTCCTGACGCATTCGACAAGGTGACAGTCAATATTATCAAAGCGTCTGAAGAAGCAGGGAATCTGGACGTTGCGCTCAAAGATATTAAAACGCACATCCAAAAAGAGATGGAGTTTTTAGACAAAGTAAAGTCTGCGATGATCTATCCGAGTGTGATCTTGATGGTTTTTGCAATCGTTCTCACTGTAATTTTAGTTTTTGTCATGCCTAAGTTGTCTTCGGTGTTTAGCCGTATGAAAGTAGAGTTACCTCTCCCGACAAAAGTACTTATGTTTATGTCTCACATCATTTTGGAAAATACCATTCCCCTTATTGTGGGAATTGTTCTTTCTATTTTCTTTCTTATCGTTTTGTATCAAAAAAAACGTTCATTTGTTCTGGGCTTCTTTTTTTCTCTTCCTCTGATTTCTGACCTCATAAAATTAATTGATATTACGAGGTGGACGCGCAGTATGGCGCTTCTATTGGCATCAGGACTCACGCTCACCAGCACTCTTGAACTGTGTGAACAGATCATGTGGCGAAAAGACATGCAAAAACTGGTGCGTCACTGTCATGACTCGATCCTTTCGGGAAAACGATTTGCCGTGGGGTTACGAGACGGAAAAGGATTGGTACCCATGATGGTGGTGAAGCTTGTTGAAGCAGGAGAAAAAACAGGCACTTTGGAGAAGGCGATGCAAGATGTTTCAGATCACATGGATTATGAAGTCCAGAGATCTCTCACCACACTAACTGCACTTCTTGAACCCATGATGCTCCTTTTTATTGGACTCGTGGTTGGAGGGATGATGTTGTCTATCATCGCTCCTATTTATGGCTTGATTGGGCAAGTCGGACAACGTTAATTCGAGAGCTTTAGCATGACAAGAAGATACTTAAACCAAGGATATACCTTCATTGAAGCTAGTCTGGTAATGGCGGTTCTCGCAATTCTTATGACATTATCAACTGTTAGTCTTTTAGGGGTACAAGAACAATCATTTGTTCACAAGTCTTTTGAGCTCCTGCTTTCAGATATGAAGCTGCAACAAGCTTACGCAATGAGCGGAAGACAAAATAACGCTGGAGTGCAAAGTGCGTCTGGTGTTTATTTCGGTACAGATTCTTACACTTTATTTGACGGTGATACGTATCTTGCAGATGCTCCAGAAAACTTTACGACGACGCTTGAAAACGGTCTTGAGTTTGGAAGCATCGCGGGGAAAAGCATCGTATTTGCCAAGGGAAGTGGTGAAATTGTCAATTATTCTGAAAGTCTAGAAACCATAGATATCACTCGAAGTGATAAAACAAATCCAGCCATTATTCAGATTAATGAGCTTGGAGTAATCACCAACATTCAACCCTAACATGAAATCTTCAGGACAAACTATTATTGAACTCCTCATCGTTATGGCTCTTCTCGCAATTCTCCTTCCGGTGCTCATTGGAGGGTTAATTAGTTCTCGTGAAGGGAGGAGTCAGCAAAAACAGCGTATTCAGGCAAATCAAATTCTTCTTGAGGTAAAAACGGCAGTCGACAGTGTGAGAGAAAAAGGGTGGAGCAATATTGGAACCGATGGCACGTATCACCCAGCCACGGATGGCTTCACTTGGTCGTTAGTTTCTGGC
>CALESU010000200.1 GCA_937914905.1 uncultured bacterium | reverse complement strand
ATATGCGATTGTTTAAGTAAAAAAAGCCTTTATGAAAGCCCATCAAGTAATTGGATAACTCTATATTTCATTAACTGAACCTATTATCAAGGCCTGCGACGAAGTGCTTTCTGGAACATGGGACGATCAATTTCCTGTGTCTTCTCTTCAAGGAGGGGCGGGAACTTCAATCAATATGAATGTCAATGAAGTCATTGCATCTCGGGCTTCTGAAATCGCGAAGAAAGAAATTCACCCCAATGACCATGTCAATAAAAGTCAATCCACAAATGACGTAAACCCCACCGCACTTCGCATCGTTTCCTTAAGAAAGATGCACAAATTGAGTGTCGAACTAGAGTGTTTAATGTCTTGCATTGATCATAAAATCAAGGAGTATGGCCATATTTCGAAACTTGCCCGAACCCACATGCAAGACGCAATCCCGACTACGGTGGGGGATGAGATGGGGGCATGGAGAGCCACAATAGAAAGAGACACAAAACGATTGTCAGAACTTACTCCCTATCTCCTTCAGATCCATTTAGGAGGGACGGCAATTGGAAACGGGACGAATGCTTCTGTCCATTTTCAAAAAGAAGTAATTAAGCAATTGAATCTCATCGTTACCGATATCGGCACAGATCTAACCCCAGCACCGAATTTCCATTCATTTACTTCGACCGCGTCAGACTTTCTCCATGTAAGTGCACTGTTGACTGTGCTTGCTTCGGATCTTTCTAAAATTGCACATGACATCAGATTTCTTTCGAGTGGGCCTCGTGGTGGGATAGGTGAGTATCATTTGGCGCCCCTTCAGCCCGGATCTTCCATCATGCCGGGGAAAGTGAACCCCGTCATTCCCGAACTCTTGAACCAGATCTACTACCACGTATCTGGGAAACACTTAGCTATTCAAATGGCAAATGAGACCTCAGATCTCCAACTCGCGGTAATGTTTCCAACTGTTGCCGATTCGATCATTTTTTCATTTTCCACGATCACCACTGGCGTGCATCAATTTGCAGAATCATGCATCAAACTCATCGAGGTGGACGAAAAACGTTGCCGAGAAAATCTTGAAAAATCTACCGCGTATGCGACATTACTCAATCCACTTCTAGGTTACGACGTGGTGAGTGAGTGTGTGAAAGAGGCAGTCAAACACGGGAAGAGTGTGAAAGAAGTCGTTTTGGAGAGAAAATTACTGACTGCAAAAGACATGGAAAATTTATGAATAATTCATTATAAATTCACATAACAATCATGCGCATCATTCATTTTGATATCGATGAAGAAATTGGAAAGTATTTAGAAGGAAGTACCACTGTCGATAGCATTCTCTCGTTCAAAGATGACGCGCTTTGCGCGGAGGCCGAGTGTATTTCCATAGGGCACATGGCTCCCATAAACGAGAACTCCTTGGCTCGATTTCCCAAGCTTCGATTTTTTATCACCCGGTCGGTTGGGATGGACCATATTGATCTTGCATATTGTAAAAGTCAGGGGATCGAAGTTCGAAACATCCCCGATTATGGATCTTTTAATATCGCAGAGCATGCTTGCGCCCTTCTTCTTACCGGAACACGCAATATCTTAGAAACACAGCCGGAAATTCAAGCAGGGAAATTTACTTATAAAGGACATTTAGCATTTTCTCTCAAAGGGAAAACCATCGGTATAGTTGGCACGGGACGAATCGGTTTAGAGATGATTAAACGCGCAAAGGGATTTGAAATGGAAGTTGTTGCATATGACGTGTACAAAAATGAAAACGCTCAAAAAGAACTGGGGTTTTCGTATGTGGAACTTGACGAACTCTTTTCTCTGTCTGACGTTATTTCGCTTCATGCACCGCTTCTCGAAAGTACGAAGCACATGATTAATTCGGATTCGATCAAGAAAATGAAGGATGGCGTTGTGCTTATCAACACGGGTCGGGGAGAGCTTATTGATACGCAAGCGCTTGTGTTATCTATTTCGAAATTCCGCTTCGTGGGACTAGATGTTGTGGAAGGAGAAAAAGAATTTTCGAAAGATCATCCGCTCCTCGCATTTAAAAATGTGCTCATTACCCCGCATGTTGCATTTTACTCAGATGCATCCGTACGAAAAATTGGGGAAGAGACAATGCGGATTATTGGAGAGTTTGAGAAGAAAATCCTGGTCTGATGTCAGGATCCCAAACAGTTGATAATAGCTGATCAAGTTGGTTGCATCTTGGGTCATCTGGAAATAAATCGCGCATATGCACTGATACGATTTGACGCTGCGACAAGGAATCTGCCTGGGTAAGAAAGCGTTTGGACTCGAAAGGAAGTAACGGGTTCGTAACGAGAGCAAATGGCTGGCTTGTGTCATGAGGAGCTAATACAAAAAAATGGTAGTTTATGTCGCTTGCATGATCCACATTCCAATCACAAGCAGATTGAGGGAGAGGGCAAGGCTCACTAGATGTAATTTTTCCCTCATTACTTATCGTCGTTTCTCTTCGAAATAGTCCTTCTTTCACGTTTTGTGGAACAAAGGTTGAAAAGGTATGCGCGTGTGAAAGAGCGTGTGATGACATAACGCCAACGGGTATTATTGTGGGGAAAGGTAATCTCACGAGGTGAGATTCTCCATCGAAATAGCAAAGTGGAGGATCTTTCAAGCTTCTCATCTCATCATTCAACTGCGGAAAAACGCGAGGATCTCTCGCGGGTACGGGAGCTACATACTCAAAGCGATCTGCCCATGCAGTACATATTTTGGGGATGTAGGGAGAATTGAGATTATCTATGATGCGTCGAGCAAATTGATCTGGCAAAAAACTCAAAGGAACTCCTGGATATTGTTTCAAGCGATATACTCCGAGTTGTTCCTGTGTCATATTGGTTTATGTTGATACAGCTCCACATGGTATCTTATCTAGAAAGAAGGTTTTTTACAAGACAATACTCTATACTCTTCTCATGAAACCTCAGGCAATCCTATTCGACGTAGACGGTACTATCCTCGACACGACCGAATATATTTATGGTGCTTTTGAGTATTCCCTGCACAAACACTCGATCCCACTGGTGCCTCGCTCTGAAATGCAGCTTATGATGGGAAAATCGTTAGCAGATTGCTACATTTCATTTGCAAAAACGCAGGAAGTGCAAGACCTCATGAACGATCATCATGAGTTTCAAGTAGTTCACCCAGAGCTTTCACATGTATACGATGGGGTTAATAATACGCTTACTGAACTTCTTCATGCGGGTTATCACCTTGCAACAATCACATCTCGCTCAGGCGCTATTGTGCACGAGACACTTAAAAATGCAGGCGTTGATCATTTTTTTGAGCAAATTATTACCCTTGATGATGTCCAAAAAGAAAAACCAGATCCGGAAGGGATTTTGAAAGCACTCGGAACTATGAATATTGTTCCTCAAAACGCACTAATGGTAGGGGATAGTCCTGTGGATATTGAAGCAGGCAAAAATGCAGGCACGATCACAGTGGGAGCCGCGTATGGATTTCACGGAGAAAAGATAGCTCGTTCCCATCCGGATTATGTGATACAAAATATCGGAGAAATAGTGCAGATTATTGATAGTATGAAAAGCGAGCTTCATTGATTTATAATTGACATACATGTCTTTTTTCGACACTCTTAATTCTGCAATTCTGCAAAAAGATTCACTTCTTTGTATTGGCTTAGATCCGGTTTTCGAAAAAATCCCTTCCCGATTCCAATCTTCAAAAACTCCTATGTTGGATTTTTGTCGATACATTATTGACGAAACACATGAATACGCAGTCGCATTTAAACCCAATTCGGCATTTTTCGAAGCGGAAGGTG
>CALESU010000199.1 GCA_937914905.1 uncultured bacterium | reverse complement strand
TCTTCTAGCGTCAATTGTTCTCCAGAAAAAGTAATGTAAATGTCTTCAGTGGAAAGAGTATTAATGAGGTTTCTCATCCCTTCTACGTCTTCTTCCGTGGGATATCGCAGAATTACTTCTCGACCATCTGTAAGACGAGTTGTTTTTACTATTTTGCCAAAAATTGCATTTTCCATATGATTTTTATACCTGGAAGCGCACAAAGTAGTGTAATATTATTTAAAATATATACTTTTTTGAGTAATTATGATTAAATGATATCTAAGATACTATGAAAAAACTCTTACTGTGCCCACCTACCCATTATGATATCAGATATGAGATTAATCCGTGGATGAGTAAGGAAAACCCGATCGATCATGATAAGGTTTCTGAAGAATACCGTACTCTCACCTATGCCTACCGACAGCTTGGAATATCGTATGACGAGCTTGATCCCTCTCCCGAACTTCCTGACCAAGTGTATACCACAGATCTGGGACATGCAGAAGGCAACCTCTTTATTAAGGCTAATTTTAAATATCCAGAAAGACAAAAAGAAGCGCTTCTCGCAGAAGAGTATTTCAAAACGAATGGCTTTGATGTTTCGACCCTTCCGGAAGGAGTATATTTCGAAGGAGGAGATTTGTTGAAAGTCGGAGATGTGTATTATTTTGGGTTTGGAAAGAGATCTTCGAAAGAAGCTGTTGAGCCAATCCAAGAGGCTTTAGGGAAACCAGTTATTCCTATCGAATTACCTGACGAATATTTCTATCATCTTGATACCTGTTTTTCCCCGTTATCAGAAGACGTGGCACTCATCAATCGTGAGGCTTTGACTCCTGAAGGAATCGCAGAAATTGAGAACTATTTCAAATCAGTAATAGATGTGAGAGGCGATGACAACAAGCTTTTGGCTTGCAATCTGATTTCACATGAAGGAACCGTCATCATGTCTCAAGGAGTTTCCAATGAACTGAAAGATCAGATTATTGCTCACGGATTTCGTGTTGCAACTGTTCCCATTGGCGAATACCTCAAAGGTGGGGGTGGCATCCACTGTGTGAGTTTGGAAATAATCTAATTTATACGATTAAAACACCAACTTACTATCCTGTATTTTTACACTTACCCCCAAAAAAAGAAGCTGCTTATAGGTTTGATTAACAATTTTGATATAATCTTTCCTTGTATATCCTGGTATTTGAGGAAAAGGGTGAATGTAGAAGTGAATATCATCTCCAGACTGTTCAGGATTATCCCAAAGCGCTTTCAATATCATGTAAGCCCGTT
>CALESU010000198.1 GCA_937914905.1 uncultured bacterium | reverse complement strand
AAGAACGAACTCCCGAGATCTATGATATTTTGGAGGAAATCACTCGAAATCATCCCGTACTTTTGAACCGTGCGCCAACTCTGCACAAACTGTCTATTTTAGGATTCTATCCTATTTTGACAGATGACAATGCCATCAAGCTTCATCCTACGGTCTGCGCAGGATATAACGCTGACTTTGACGGAGATGCCATGGGAGTATTTGTTCCTTTGTCAGAACAAGCAATTGAAGAGGTGAAAGCTCGCATGTTGCCATACCGAAACCTATTGAAGCCTGCTGATGGATCCCCAATCGTCATTCCAAACAAAGAAATGGCATTGGGAGTCTATTACCTCACAACTCTTGATAAGCATGCAGATGCGGCAGATGAAAAACTGAAAGCATTTGCAACGGTTGACGAGGCACTTAGTAACTATCACTTGGATCGCATTACTCTTCGCCAACCGATTATGGTGCGCATTGAGGGCGTGACTCTCAAGTCTTCCATTGGACGTATCTTATTTAATGAAACACTTCCTGAAAGATTGCGCTACGTCAATACTGACGTAACCGCAGGAGATATCAAAGCAATTATTGTGAAAGCAATGAAGTTTTTGAGTCAAGAAGAAGTAGGAATGGTCATCGATAAAATTAAAGATTTAGGATTCTGGGGAGCCACTGTTTCCTGCGGACTTTCCGTATCCATCTTTGATTGTAAGATCATCCCAGATAAAGATGATACGATTCATGAAGCGGAAAAAGAAGTAACCAAGATTCAAGAAAACTTTAATCAAGGACTTCTTACTCTTGATGAAAAGAGACGTATCACAAACAAACTATGGATTGATGTTACTGAAAAACTTGCTGATAAAACATGGGATGCAATCGACGAAGAAAATCCCGTAAAAATCATCATTCGTTCAGGAGGAGCTCGTGCATCTCGAGAACAACTCAAACAGCTTTCCGCAATGAAGGGATTGGTCGTGGACCCAATGGGTAAAATCATTGAAGTTCCTACCAAATCCAATTATCGCGAAGGCTTAAACACATTTGAATATGTCATTTCAGCAAGAGGAGCCAGAAAAGGACTTACTGACTCAGCACTCAAAACTGCTGACGCCGGATACCTTACCAGAAGACTCCATGACGTTGCACATGACATGATCGTTCGAGAAGTTAATTGTGGTACCGAAGTTGGTATTACTATCCAAAACAAAGGTGATCGTGGTGAAAAAATGCTTGTTCGTGTAGAGGGCAGGTTTACATTAGAGCCTGTCATGCAAGGAACAAAAGTACTTATTCCCGCAAATACTTTGATAGGAGAGGAAGAAATCGCACTCATCAAGAAACATGAGATCGAGCAAGTTGTAGTACGCTCACCTCTCTTTTGTAAATCAAAAATTGGTATCTGTCAAACGTGTTACGGCTTGGATCTTTCAACTCAAGCATTGGTCGAAATTGGAGTACCTGCAGGAGTTCTTGCAGCACAATCCATTGGAGAACCAGGCACGCAGCTTACCATGCGCGTCCGACACTTTGGAGGAATCGTCATTTCAGACGTGACTCAAGGATTGCCTCGTGTGGAAGAATTATTCGAAACACGAAATCCAAAAGTGGTTTCCCCAATCACGGAGATTGCAGGAAAAGTCAGTGTCACTGAAGATACGGAAAGAGACATGTATGTGCTTAAGGTTACTTCTGCAACAGATGAAGAAGAAGTACAAGAATACAGTATCCCAACCACGCAAAAACTGAAAGTCCAAGATGGAGATCTCGTTCCCGAAGGCACTCAGCTTTCAGAAGGGTATCTCAACATCAAAGACATTCTGGGTATCAAGGGTTTACATTATGCCCAGCAGTATCTCTTGAATGAGGTGCAGGCAGTGTACGAGTCTCAAGGAATTGGAATTCATGATAAACACTTTGAAGTTATCATTCGCAAAATGAGTGATAAGGTGATTATTGATGATGAGGGAGATACCGCACTTACCAAAAATGAAGTCATCTCTCGTGTCCAATTTGAAGATGAAAATAAAAAGGCACTCGCGGTCGGAGGAAAGCCCGCAGTCGGAAAAGTAACCATTTTTGGCATCACTCGTGCCGCAATTTATACTGATTCATGGCTCTCTGCCGCATCATTTGAACAGACAACCAATGTTCTTTCGAAAGCTGCAATCCGTGGAGATGTTGATAAGTTGCTAGGGCTCAAAGAGAATGTTATAATTGGACGTCTTATCCCGGTAACCCAAGACCTTATTACGAAATATTATTCACAAGTTCCAACTCAATATGCCAACGATCAACCAGCTGGTGAAGACGAAGCGATCAAGGAAGATCCGCAAGTCGAGAGCAACAGCACTCAAGTCGAACTTTAATGCTGTTAAGCGACGATATGTAGATACTGACTCTCCGATGAAGAGAGGCGTATGTACCATCGTCCGAACTATGACGCCTAAAAAGCCAAACTCAGCGCTACGAAAAGTGGCAAGAGTAAGACTTTCGAATCGTATGGAAGTTACAGCGTATATTCCCGGTATCGGCCACAATCTAGCAGAGCACTCAATCGTTTTGGTTCGAGGAGGAAGAGTGAAGGATTTGCCAGGAGTAAAATACCATATTGTCCGTAATAAATTTGATACGACCGGAGTGGATAAAAGAACCACCTCTCGTTCAAAATACGGTACCAAAAAACCAAAAAAGAAATAATTATTATTAGTACTATCCATGCCAAGAAGACCATATAAACGAATACAACCTGGAGAAGACCCTGTGTTTCACAGTTATGAAGTTGCAAAACTCATCAATTACCTGATGCTTGATGGAAAAAAATCAACCGCACAGGCCGTTGTGTATAGTGCACTCGAACTTCTGCAACCAGAAGATAATGATCCGTTAGTTACTTTGAATAAAGCAATTTTTAACGTAACTCCCGAACGTGAGGTTCGTCCTCGCAGACTAGGAGGAGCATCTTATTTGGTGCCAACTGATATTCGCTCAGACCGAAAACTTCATTTAGCGCTCAACTGGATTATAAATGCAGCAGGAACAAGACCAAACAAAGAGTTTCATACGTTCGAAGAAAAACTCTCTGCAGAGATCATTGAAGCCGCTAAAAATCAAGGTGCCGCAGTCGCTAAAAGACAACAAACAGAAAAACTTGCAGATCAGAACAAAGCCTTCTCCCATCTTAAGTGGTAAAATAAACGCAAGTAGGGTGGGAATTGTGGAATTCATTATTTATTATTTGACTCTCTATGGCTCAAAATATCGTCGCTACCAAAAATAGAAATGTTCCCATTGACATGATTCGTAATGTGGGAATTATTG
>CALESU010000197.1 GCA_937914905.1 uncultured bacterium | reverse complement strand
CATGTTGAGGTAGCGCAAATACTTTTGCTGTTCAGGATCCGTGTGAGAAGCGATAACAAAAACACCTGGAAAAAGTGTCTTTCCCAGAGCAAAGTCCACCACACCAGATTCAGGGATATCTTTATCTTTGAAGTATGCAATAGTATCAGGGACAACCTCAACTTGAGGTCCCTCCATTCCCTCCTTCAAGAACTTCATATTAAAGTAATTCGATACAAGATTCATCTCGATGGCCTGCTTTGTGCCGTCAGTAAATGATACGGTCTGTCGCACCGCAAGTCCTTTATCTTGTGCCCAAGGGAGCATTTGCTCCTGAGTTGCGTAATGGTCCATGTATCTCTTCATATTCCCTGCCACTTTGATACGAAAACCCATAAGTTGTGCATGAGAGATGAGCCTCGAAAGACTACCAGGCTGATCCCCTATCACATCTGTGCAGACAAGACCATTTTTTTGGGCGATTTCGAGAAGTTTGTGACCTACGGTGACTTGTAGTTCCGGGTTCATACTAATGAGGTGCTTTCCTGAGTTGAGTGCTTTGAGTGCAGTTTCAGTAGCGTATGCCACTGTTCCTGTTACTTCGACCAATGCATCAGCTTGAGCCTCAGATATAAGCTCGAGATGAGAACTAACGCTGACTATTTTTGCGGAGTAATCAATTTCATTTTCCCGTGTAACAATCTGTGCTGCTATCCCCTTTCCTCTCAATATTGCAACGGCCTCTTCCGGGCGACGACTTATGAGGAGCACAACATCCATCCCAGGTATTGCTTGAAGTGCTCTTAATAGGCCATAACCCATGAATCCAAGACCACTAAGGATTATTTTTTTATGATGAGACGATAAGAGTTGAAGTTGATGGTTATACATAAGCGTGGCAGTTCAAAATGTGTAATAATTCTTTAGCAATGGCTCGTGGTGTGAACTTTGTTATAAAAAGGCGATGACCTGCTTCGGCAATTTGAATACGTTTTGTCGGATTCTTTTGTAAATCAACAAGCATTCTGGCAAGCTCTTGAGGTTGTGCAGCAGGAGTGAGCATCATGTGAACCCCATTCTCAAAATAAGATCTAACCAAGGGTGAGTCTGCTGTGATGACAACTTTTCCGAGTGCGAGTCCCTGATAAATTTTATTACCTATAACTTTGTAAATACTTGGATGCTCTTCTAAAAACCCAAGAAATACATCGGCTTTCTGAAGGAGTCCGGGATGATCTTTTTCCGGGACATTATGATGAAAATGAATATTGGTAAGATTCAAATGCTGTGCCCGCTCAAAGTTACTTTGAAAAGTTTGTCCTTTTCCAACCATGTGAAATATAATATTGTTATCATCTTTCAATATGCGCGCTGCTTC
This sequence comes from uncultured bacterium, assembly GCA_937914905.1. GTDB lineage: Bacteria > Patescibacteriota > Microgenomatia > UBA1406 > GWC2-37-13 > UBA1450. The sequence continues at coordinate 1,631 of CALESU010000197.1, read as the reverse complement.
GATAATGTGTTGAACTCCGTGAAGTAGGCTATATAAGCCATAGTATGTTACATTTAGTTTTTGAGAGGTATTTTCTAAACGAGTGTATGAATATAGTGAGTCATCTGCTCCTAAAGGAAGGGTCACGACTTTTGACTCTTTGAGCTTGAATGTATTGATTAAGAACTCACGCTGATTGGGTGTATCGGCCAAGACAAGATCAGCCATATGATAGATGATCGTTTCTCCCCATTTCAGAATGCGAGCTTTTAAAGAAGTTTTTTTGAGAAGTGCCTGTTCTTCGGTGTACCCTGTATAAAAAACAACAATGGGATTAAAAACTATTTTTTTATGAAGAATTTTTCCCAGAAAATAGACATACAACATGTCAAAATGTCCAGGAAAACCAACATATAAGTAATCTGCTCGCTGCAAATCCTTCCAATGTTTTGCAATCACTGCAAATACACGGTACTTTCTGAAAACACGCCGTGCGAGATGAAACCAAGTGATATCTTTTTGCTCATTCATCTTAGTAAGCTTGATTTCATTATTGACCTCGATCACATCGATATGATTTTGCCTGAGTCCTTCAAGGAGTAGTTTGTTTGAGGTATATTCTCGGTCATATGTGCCGATGAAACATATGGTGGGTGATTTCATAGTATTAAAATGGATTTAATTGTCTTAACAATCCAAATGTTGTTGTATTATAACCTATAGAGAGTGATATAACAATAAAACTTTAATATTTATATTTCCTTAGTCGAAACGTCAGTAATCCAGTACCCCTTTTGATTGCGGGTTGGCGCATTTGATTTCTGAATACGAGTATAGACGATCATTCCTAAGGCAAGGACGACACCCAGTGGATTTTCAAAAAATCTTGACATGACTGCGCGAATTGCAACTTGTTTGGGTATTGAATAGTATTTTTTTATATCGTTTTTAAAATAGAATTGATTTTCCGTTGCTGAATACTGAAATTTGAGCGACTGTTTCAGATGTTCATTCAACGTCTTCGGAAGTCTGTAAAATAAAATTGCCTTCTGACAGTGCGCGTGTCGCATCTTGTTTTCTTGAGTTGTTATGTACTCAAACGCGTCAACGTTATGCAGACTCATGGGAATTTGGATTGTCGAATAGTGCTTTCTCGAAAGTCCAAGTAACCTTCCATTGCAGGTAAGAAATGTGTTTTCTTTCATATTTTGTATCATATTCTTATCGATCTCTTTTGCTTCTTTCAAAATATGTTGAAATACGTTTTTTGCCTTCATGGGCTGCATTGATGTGGTGATCAGGTCGGCGCGTGTTTTTTCAAAAGTTCTGACAATTTCCTCAACAGCTTTAGGGTGGAGTATCACATCGTCATTTGTTTGAATTACAAGGTCAGCAGTAGCTGTTTCGAAGAGTTTTTGTAACCCATAAGCATGGCCTTTTCTTTCTGACGATTCAATAATTCGAATTTTCTTATACTCTATGTTTTTGAAGAGTGTACTTATTTTTTTCTTTCCATCTAAATAGATAATGATTTCGGAGATGTCATCGTATATTGATTGTTTCTCAATACTTTCAATCGTTTTAAGAAGGCTTGGTGCCGCTTCATAAGTGGGTATGACTATTTGTATGGACGTGTGTGTATGTTTCATATC
>CALESU010000196.1 GCA_937914905.1 uncultured bacterium | reverse complement strand
TAAAAAATCTCCCATGGAGATTGGACAAAACATATGTGATGCTATAGGAAAAACTCATTTGATTGAAAAATGTGAAGTAGTAAATCCTGGATTTATCAATATTTCAGTGTCAAATTCTGCCTTGACTGTATCGTTGGAAAAGGAAATTGAAGTACCACCATATCATTTGGGCAAGGATAAGAAAATCATGTTTGAATATGCCCACCCCAACACACATAAATTATTTCACATTGGTCATTTGCGCAATATTACAACAGGAGAAACACTCGCTCGGATTTTTGAAGCTGTGGGAAATACGATTATTCGCGTCAACTATCAAGGCGATGTGGGACTTCATATCGCCAAAGCACTTTACGGATTGCGAAAGGAACTTACATCTCGTCAAGATCTACGCCTTTCAGATTTGCCCCTCAAGCAAAGAATTGAACTCCTTGGAAAAGTGTACGCAAAAGGGAATACCGCGTACGAATCTACAGACGACGCAAAGCAAGAAATAATTGCTATAAATCGAATGATTTATGAACAGGATGCAGAAGTAATGCCACTGTGGGAAGAAACACGTGAATGGAGCTTGGAATACTTTAATACCATTTATGCACGTTTGGGAACCACATACGACCATTTATATTTTGAAAGTCAGATGGCAAAGCGGGCGCTTGACCTTGCTAAACAAGCAACGAAAGATGACATTTTAAGTGAGTCTGATGGAGCGATCGTCTTAAAAGGAGAATCTCACGGCGTCGATACAAGGGTATTTGTAAATAGTTTAGGTTTCCCCACGTATGAAGGTAAAGAGCTTGCTCTTGCAGAGAAAGAAAGTACTGATTATGGTGATTTGGATAAAATTATTCATGTTGTGGGTGGAGAGCAAGTGAGTTTTTTCAAAACCACGTTTAAAGCTGAAGAGCTCATTAATCCCACGATCAAAAATAAACAAAAACACCTTGTGTATGGATGGGTTGATGTAAAAGGTAACAAAATGTCATCTCGAAAAGGAAACGTTGTTGAAGGAGCATGGCTTTTGGATACCGCAAAACAAGCTATTATTGACCAATACCATTCGGACGAAATGGTAGCGGAGACGCTTGCGGTTGGAGCCGTTAAATATGCATTTTTGAAAAATGGAATTGCGAGTAATGTGCAATTTGATCTTTCCGACGCGATAACACTTCAAGGAGATTCTGGACCCTATCTCATTTATTCCTATGTCAGAGCACGATCCATACTGACCAAAAATGGAGAAAAGGAAATTGGAACATTATCTTCACTGGAGAATATATCTTTAAATACAGAAGAGCGCTCTCTTCTTGTTGCGCTTGCGAAGTATGATGAAGGTGTGACAGATGCTGCTATGAATTTTGCTCCCAATACTATCTGTCTTCAGCTATATGTAATCGCACAAAAATACAACCTTATGTATCAAAAATGGCCTATTCTCAAAGAAGAAGATGAATCGATTCGGGCACTAAGATTAAAACTCACTCAGAAAACCGCTGTTGTACTCAAGCACGGTTTAGGACTTCTGGGAATCCAGACGGTAGAAAAAATGTAAGACCGATATTCTTTTTACTGCGCTTCTTCGGTGGCTTCGGAGTCAGTATCCGATACTTCTTCCAAGATACTTTTTCCTACAACAACGACAACATCTGCATCCGTTTCCATATCAAGAGTTTCGACACTAGACTGCACTTCATATTTTTTTTGAAGTGCCTCGCTTAGCTTTGAAAGCCATGCCTTGCTGACCGTATCTCCTGCGTAAATCACCGTGTCCGTGTAGTCATAATTCTCTGCATTTGCTGTACTTACGACAGTAAAACCTTCTTCGTCAAGAAATGCTTGCGCAGTTCCTGCGACTCCAGCAGTTCCACTTCCATTTTGTACTTCGATATCATATTCTGCAGGATCCACTTCTTCGGGGGTAGGAGTTGGAGTGACTTCCTCAACAGCTGGAGTAACGCCCTCTTTCACAATCGCAGGACCACCAGGTTTTTGAACTAAGGTTGTTTGATAATATAAATATCCTCCACCTGCAACTAACCCAACTAAAATGATTGCTATTCCAATTTTCCAAATCATAAATATAAGAATTAAACTACTAACTCCTTCTATTATAACAGGTGTTTTATTACTCCTTGAATCGTGGTCGTTCCGTTCCATTTATTAATATCAAGCTGATACATTACACGCACTTTCGTACCAGGCACTAATGAATCGCACCTGGCCCCTTCACCAAAGGCAACCATCTCGATTCGTGCAGTCTTATTTTTTGGATCCGCAACTTTCATTTTTAAATGAGATTGATCTTTTCCCATAGTCCGAGCTTGTATCACCTCTCCGTCACTCACAAATACCGGTTTTGGGTTCCCAATCCCAAACGGAGCCAACTCCTCAATTCGCAGGGCCAGTTCCATCGAAAGCGCGTCAATGGGGATTGCAAGATCCGCGTGCGCCGTCTTCTCAAGGTCTTCATCCTTTAGTGTTTCTGATGCTTGTTTTGTCGCGGAAGCAATAAATGCATCTCGTTTGTCACCAATGAGGGTAAATCCAGCAGCCCCTGCATGACCTCCGTATCCGATAAAATACTCTTTAAACTGCTCAAGAAAATGAGTGACGTGCAGTGCGGGAATAGATCTTACTGAGGCTTTATACACTTCTCCATTACGCGACATGACAATTGCTGGTCGGTAATACGTCTCCACCAATTTTGAAGCAATAAGTCCCAAAATCCCTTCATGCCATGTTTCGGAATAGAGAATAATTATCGGGGGAAGTGAATTCATGTGCTCGACGATCGCGACAGCTTCAGCAACTGATTTTTTGACCAAGTCTTGACGGAACAGATTTAAATCTCCGATACTTTGGGCCAACCCTTCTGCGCGCGACTTACTCGTGGTACAAAGCAGGCGAAGTGCATCTATGGCGTGCTCAAGCCGCCCCACAGCGTTAATTCGGGGCGCAATCATAAATCCAATTTCGTAGGGAGTGATATGAGACTGATCAATTTCAGCTTGTTCACACAGCGCTCGAATTCCCGCACGGTTTACCTGAGCAAATGCACGAAGGCCACCTTTCACTAAGGCGCGAGATCCGGCAATAAGGGGCACTAAATCAGCAACGGTGCCAATCGAAGCAAGTGCAAGATAATCAGTGCGAAATAACTCTTCCAAACGATCTTTTTTTCCATGAGGAATATCAAGTCTGCGAAACACTTCTTTTGCAAAGTAGTAACTCACCGCAGAACCGGAAAGCTCGGGAATATGAAAAATGCTTTTAGCGTGTTTGGGGATTTGTGCTTGTTTTTGATGGTGGTCTGTGATGATTACTGCAATCCCCAACTCATCCGCATATCGAATTTGTTCAACCGCAGATATCCCATGATCCACGCTAATGATTAGCGCGGGATCAAATTCTTTTTTCACTGCGTCAATTCCTATTTTTGAAAATCCATACCCTTCTTTGGAACGGTGAGGAACATAAGGCCTCACGCGAAACCCCATGAGGTGGAGCGTTTCCCACAGGATAGCTCCCCCGGTTATCCCATCAGCATCATAATCCGTATACACTACTATGGCTTCTTTTTTTTGATACATCGTTTCGAGAATACGCATTGCTTTTTGTATCCCTTTTTCTGAAAAACCAAAATCAAGGAGTGTTCGGGATTCGGGAGGAGCAGGATGAAGAAATGCATTTATATCTCCTATATTTCGCAAGCGAAGAATAATGTCGATAAGTGACTCGGGAGATTTCCCTTCAAGAGGGGTAACCGTGTGTGCAATATGACATTTCATACAGCGTCAGGAGAATGTAGCGAGAGGGGTTTTGTTCCTTGAGAGAGCGATGAAGTAGATTCGAGCTTTTGTCCCAATTTCCCCAAATAATGAATTGACTGAGACGATTGATTTACCGCGTTACCCAAATGTTTGTGAAGAAGTCCCAAGCTTTCTTCTGTTTTTTGATAATCTGATCGCATCCCCGTGAGGATGGTAAGAATTTCTTTTGCCTGTTTTTGAATATGTGCTCCTTCGTGCGAAATGAGAATTACTTTTAAATACGCATAAAAACTCATGGGAGAAACAGGAACAATTCGCAGAGACGACGCATAATCAAAAAGGTCTGCCTGATTGATAATCTCGTAATACACGCTTTCCGAAGGAATATACATCAAGGCATAATCCAACGTTCCTTCGGAAACCAAAATATATTTTTTGGAGATGGAAGCGATGTGTTTTTTTACATCTTTCACAAATTCTTTCCGCGCTTCTTCTTTTGCAACCTCGCTTGACGCACTCATCATACCTTTAAATTGAGTCAGGGGAAATTTCGAATCAATACTGATCAATCCTTGTGATGTTTTAATCACTGCGTCAACTCTTTCACCATTTTGAAAGCTAAATTGCAGTGAAAATAAGTCCGGGGGAAGACATTGGGAAAGTAGCTCCTTTAATACGTGCTCACCAATTGATCCGCGAAGTTTCGGAGATTGCAAATAAGATTGCAGTTCTTGCATAGATCTTCCGATCTCTGAGAATTCACCAATTTTTTTTTGCACTCCCATCATAGCCTCTGCAGCATTATCAAGTCTTTTGTTAAAAGAGTGCATACTCTCAGAAAGCTTGGTGTCTACGTGTCGATTAGATTCACTTACTTGTTTGAGCCATTCTACTATTTCTTGGGGAGTACGAGCATTTTGTTCAACTCGGTTGAGCCAGACACGAATGACGGCAAGAACAATGATCAAAGAAAGAAGAGTCGCGATATAGGGCAAAACATCCATGCATCCTATTATACAGAAATTACATCATTCCCTCGTCATCAGAAAAGATGCGGGGTTTCAGTTGATCTTCAGCAGTTTCCCCTTCGTCAATAGCTCCTTCTTGTGTGCGTACTTCTTTTTCCACACTCTTGAGCTTTCGTTGAGAAATGTCAGGTACAAAAGGTTGAGGAACTGGCTGAGGTTGACGAGGCATCTGCATCGATTGTTGAAAAGGTTGTTGTTGTTGTTGTTGTTGTTGAGGTACTTGAGGAAAACTCCCAAATCCACCACCCATTCCTCCTTGAGGATATGCGGGTGCCCCAAAGGGGTTGAGAGATGGTGCGGCACCAAACCCACCAAGAGCTCGTCCAAATTGTCCTCCAGGAGCTTGCATTACGGCCTTTTTCACCGCACCCGCACGCATGAGCTCGGCAATACTGTCAAACGTATCCGCATTCACCGAGTATGCTGTGAAATTGTTTGTTGCTGTGAGTATTCCATTGTACAAATTGGTTGCTATATCACGGTCCACCTTCACTTTTAACCCTTGCAATACTTTAAATATGAGTTCAGATGTTGAAGAACTTGTTTTGACAACCAAATTTACCATTCCGTATGAAGCATTTACTAAATGACGGTCGATATTAATGATTGTTTTTCCTTCAAAATCACGTTGATTTTTTTGATACAGCTCACCAATCGCGTTTAAGTTTGGCGTGTCGATGGTGATAATGTAATCAATCGCTCCCCCAGTATAGGTAAATTGAACATCATTTGGCTCCAGTTTAGGATTTCCTTCTCGAGGTACGATAATCAGATTAAATCGTTCACCTTTTATATTGTAGTCAACCTTATCAATTGCGCCGTCTGTGTAGGGGAAAGAAACGACCAAACTGTCTCCTCCTGTTTGCAAATCTGTTTTGATCTTGTCAGCTCCAATCATGTCACTTTCGGGAAGAACGGAGGATACGAGAGCTACTTGTTTGCCCAGTTGGGTAAGACCCAAATACAAAGATGTTCCTGCAGCTATTGCGTCAGGAGTTGCCTTAGCAGGAAGTACGATGATTCCGGACTCTTTTTTTGTGACGATTTCTCGGATCTGATCAATTGTTTTTGCCACATCTACGGGTGGCTGATTGGTTGGCATCATGAGAGTTTGATAAATATTATAGGATATATTTTACCACATCACCAACCTGAATGTCAAGTATTGGAGAAAAGACCATCCCACACTCTTGGTCTTTCTTGACTTCCTGAACCGATTTTGCACGAATCTTGAGGGAGGCTAAACGTGTTTTTCCTATAAGATTTTCTCCACGATACACTTCTGCAGGATCTCCGAGATTGATTTTTCCTTTTGTGACTTTTGCTCCAAATGCAGTCTCGCCATCCATAACAAATGTGGCAAGAATCTTCGCTTGTGCCTTTAAGTTTTTCTCTTGCTGCTCTTTTTCTTGAAGGAGTGTCGAAACTTCCTCGAGTTCGTCTAGAAGTTCGTAAATGATGTGGTACGTTTTGATGATCACTTTTTCTTGCTTTGCCAAATCACGCACTTCAGAATCTGGGGCAACTGAAAACCCAATTACGATTGATTTTGTGGTTTTTGCGAGGAAGATGTCGGAGCGGTTTATGCCTCCAACGCCACTCAAAATTAAACGGATGTTTTCATTTTTAGCAAGTGCCGCAACAATAGCTTCTAGAGATCCCTGTGCATCCGCTTTTAATACCACAGAGAGCGTTTTAACTTCCTGAACAGGGTTCATAAATGCCTCAAAATCAGCATCTTTATTTGAGGTTGCAACTTCTACAACCTCTTCTTCTTTCTGTTCTTGGGGTTTGGAAGTAAGAAATGTTCCTACTTCAGGAAGCTCGGAAAATCCCAACATTTCAAAAGGCGAGGAAGGAAGAACTTCCCTCACTACTTTCCCATTGTCGTTAATGAGGGATCGAATTCGCACGGTTCCCGTTGTGGTGTGAACGGTATCACCTACTGACATTTTTCCGTTTCTGATAACGACGCTTGCGACCACGCCTCGTTGATCTTTTTTGGATTCGATAATATACGCTTGCACTGGGTCGGTAGTCTCGTAAGACAATTTAAGATCTGAAGCAATAAGAAGAATTGATTCTAAAAGCTCGGGAATTCCCGTTCCTGCAGTTGCAGAAATGGGAAGAGACACAACGGTTCCCCCCATATCTTCGACAACAACTTCATGCTTGAGAAGATCTCGTTTTACTTTGTCAGGCTTTGCGGTGGGAAGGTCTATTTTGTTGATCGCAACGATAAAAGGAATCCCCGCTTCTTTAATATGCGCGATAGATTCGATCGATTGAGGCTTCAACGAATCATTTGCATCAATGACAAGAATGGCTATGTCTGCAACTTGTGCACCTCTTGAGCGAAGTTGAGCGAATGCCTCATGTCCAGGAGTGTCAATGAAAGTGATCTTACTTGTTTCGTATCCTTTGATTTGGGTGTCTATTTCATATCCTCCAATGCGTTGCGTGATCCCTCCTGCTTCTTTTGCAGTAAGGCGACTTTTGCGAATAGTGTCAAGAAGGGTTGTCTTGCCGTGATCTACGTGTCCAAGAATCGTAACGATGGGAGGTCTATTCATGTACCAAATCAAGAAAATAATAATTACGAGCGGAATTAGATGAAAAAATACTGTGCGACTGTGCTGTTATGAGATTACTTCTTCTTCTGATTTTTCACCCTCTTCTGTCTTTTCAGCGATTTCTTCAGTAGGAGCTTCGGGAGCTTTCTCACTCTTTTTTGAAGGGAGTTGCGCGATATCAATGCCGTATTCAGTGAGCCTTGCCGCAAGATTTACATTCACCCCACCTTTTCCAATCGCAAGGGGAGCTTGTTGTTCTTCAACCGTGACTCTCGCTTGTTTTGCCTCTTCGTTCAGTTCAACTGAGATGACTTGTGCGGGAGAAAGTGCGCTGATAATAAAATGCTTTGTGTCTTCATTCCATTGGATAATGTCAATTTTTTCTCGACCATTCAACTCATCGGTCACCGTTTGAACGCGCACGCCTTTTTGACCTACGCATGCACCTACAGGATCTACACCATGTTGACTACTAAAAACAGCTATCTTTGCTCGTTCACCTGGTTCCCTCACCACTCGCTTGACTTCAACAGTGCCACTTGCGATTTCAGGAACTTCGCGCTTAAAAAGTTCAGTAATAAGTTCTGGTGCTGTGCGAGAAAGGAGTATACGAGAATATCCTGCTTTCGTGGTGGAAATTTCTTTAAGATAAAAAATGTAGCGATTGTTTACGACATATGTTTCGTTTCGAATTTGTTCCTCACGAGGAAGCACGCCTTCTGCTTTTCCAAGGTCAATATATA
>CALESU010000195.1 GCA_937914905.1 uncultured bacterium | reverse complement strand
AGGGCAAATGTCCAAACGGGTTGATTCTCAAAATCGATCGAGTTCACCCGGGGGCTTTCAGCGTCTGTGGGGAGATCGGTCACTGCGTCAACAATTTGCTGCGTATCAGACCGTGCCTTGTCTGTTTCGACGGTAGACAAGAACTGAAGCACGATAATTGACAGATTATCTCGTGAAGTTGAGGTGATTTGATCCAAATTTTCCACCGATTTCAACTCATCCTCAAGGGGAATTGTCACCAAGGCCTCCACTTCCTCAGGGCTTGCGCCGGGCAAGAGGGTGGAAATCGTCACAATCGGAATGTCTACTTCTGGATTGAGTCTTCGGGGAATGTCCAGATAATTGACTATCCCGATTACAAAAATACTTACAATGAGCAAGAATACGAGTCGGAAATTGGTCACGTATTTTCCATGAAGGGAGTTTCTCAGGTTCGGGTCAAATTGGATCCGGTCAAGATAGGAAGCCATAATTTAGTTTATGGGAGTAATACGGTCTCCACCCACCACGTTTCGATCAAGAATAATGACGTCTCCCGATGTAAGTCCTTCTGAAACTGCAACAAATCTTCCCAGGACCGTACCCAACCTTATTTTGTGAGAAACTGCTTGACCGTCTTTGAAAAGATACACGTACGCATCTTCTTGCGTTTGATATACACTATCTATCGGGACAAACGGGGAACTTGCACTCGTGTCCGATTTCCCCACAGGGACGGTAACCGTAATATATCCATCATCAGTTACCAGTCCATGAAACTCGTCAGGAATAGGGAAGTAAATTGCGTAAAGCGTTCCTTGGACCGCGTCTCGAGAAATGTAGGAAGGATATGCGCTGTAAGACTTGTCTCCCAATGCAAGCGTGCTTGGTTTTTCATAACTTGCTTGAAAAGCAACCTCTCGAGAAACGAGAGCGATCGCAACAATAGGGTCTTCTTCGATTTCTTGAGACAAGATCACAAGTGGTGTGCCAGGGTTTACAGCCTCTCCCACTTTCACAAGCACTCGTTGTACAGTGGCGTTAAAAGGCGAGGATGGATACATGGTTGCAGCCTGAATTTGCGTTAGTTGGAGTTGCAGTTTTGCAATGTCACGGGAAAGATCAAGCGTTTTTTCCTGAAGCTCAAGCTGTTTCAACGTAATATCTTTTTGGAGATTAGACATCGTGGCTTGAGGATTGGTTCCCGAGACTTGATACTCATTGTTCCGTAGAGTTGAGCGAAGTTGATTATTGGTTGAAATGAGCTGGGCACGGGTATTCTTTTGAGTGAGAAGAGAAGTGTTTGATGCATTTGTGGCTTCCAGATCTGCAATTATCACATCGCTCAATTTGATGAGATCTTCGCTGATCGTGATCATATTTTTCGTTTCATCGATAGATTTTTGAGTTATGGAGCGAAGTTCTTCCGCATTTTTATTATTTTGTTCTGCCAAATCTTTCTGTTTTGCAATGAGATCTTTTTGAATAGGAGTTGTGATTTCGATATTCTCAAGTTGTCGCTTTGCGATTTGCGTTTGGAGATATGCTGCATTTCCTCCTTGGTAATTGGTGGATGTTGAGATGAGTGTTTGGCCTTTGGTGACGATTGTTCCTGGCTCAGCCATTATTCGTTGAACTACTCCCGGAGCGAGGGCAGTTATGGTCACGGCACCAGACTTTTCCACTTTAGCCTGAACGGTCATGGTGGGAGCTTCACCAATTTGGTACGTGCGTACTTTTTTAGGTGGGGCGATTTCCTCTTTTGCTTTTTCCACTGGTTTGGAAAGAATGTTCCCTAAAACGATCAGGACTAAAAAGATCCCGAGAAGTGAGAAGAGGGAAATGAAAGGGTGCGTGTTTACGAAATGCGAAGTCCGTGAGGCAGGAGCGGTTAGTTTTTCTTTTCCCCAGGAAATTGCCTGCTGGAACTGATTTCGTATTCTATTATACATAAGCCCCATAGTATAACAGAGGGTCCTTTTTTTGTAAAATGGAACAGTTTATTAGAT
>CALESU010000194.1 GCA_937914905.1 uncultured bacterium | reverse complement strand
TCACTCAGAGATCAATAACTTTCGAAAATAAGTAGATCCAATTCGAACATTAGCATTTTTTCCAAAAATGATATGACCATTATTGATATTTTAAAAAAAGTAAACGCCGTTATTACCGATGATCACTTCGTTTACACTTCGGGGAAACATGGAGAAGTGTACATAAATAAAGATGCAATTTACCCTCATCCCATAGAAACAAGTGAAGTGGGAAAGCTCTTTGCAGAAAAGTATCAAGATGTGGATATTGACGTTGTTGCCGCTCCGGCTTTGGGAGGGATTATTCTTTCCACGTGGGCTGCGTATCACTTGTCTCAATTGAAAGGAACGGAGATTTGTGGAGTGTATGCTGAAAAAATGCCAGATAAATCGATGGCTTTTACCCGAGGATATGATGCGCTCATAAAAGGAAAAAAAGTCTTGGTGATTGAAGATCTCACTACTACAGGAGGATCGGTAAAAAAAGTAGTGGATTTGGTTCGCGAAACGGGTGGGGAAGTTGCGGCAGTTTGCGTCATGATTAACCGCAATCCTGAAGCCGTAAATACAGACACAATTGGTGCTCCATTTGATGCCCTTGGTGTTTTAAAAGCCGAGGCTTGGGATGAACAGGATATGCCAGAACGTGTAAAAGTGCGCCCCATTAACCTAAATGTGGGGCATGGGCGCAAGTATTTAGAGTCGAAAAGGGGATGATTGTGCGGTATAATGATCCTATGCTGAAGCGTGCTGAACATATCCTCTCTCTTATCCCTTCCTCAGTAACGTACGCAGATGTTCGCATCGTCGAACAAGAATCAGAAGAAATCGCCACAAAAGATGGTGTCGTGGAAGCTCTCACCTCATCTACTTCATCAGGATACAATGTACGGATTTTGAAAGATGGAGTTTGGGGATTTTCTGCATCCTACGATATGTCGAAAGAAGGGGTTGATACGACGATCAAAAAAGCGTTGGCAATTTGTGAAGCGTCACTTCCGCATAAATCAAAAGACGTCCAACTAGACAATACGAAACCCGTGGTCGGTTCGTATAAAACACCCATAGTCGAAGATCCGTTTGCCGTCTCCATTGAGGAGAAGCTCAAAATCCTTCTTGAGGCAGATAAAGCACAGCGCGTGAGTCCCAACATTGCAATAAGCCAAGCCTCTTACCACGCAAATCGAGAAAAAAAATACTTTGTTGCAACAAACGGTTCACGGATAGACCAAGAAATAATTTGGACGGGAGCCGGAATTGAAACCTCAGCTGTGGAAGGCGCAGAATTTCAAAATCGCTCATATCCAAACTCATTTCGAGGACAAAACCAGACACGAGGATTTGAGCTCGTTCGAGAACTTGAACTTGCAAAACATGCTCCACGCGTGGGGCAAGAGGCGGTGGATTTGTTGACGGCAGACCTGTGTCCCAGTGGAGAATTCGACCTTATTTTAGACGGAAATCAACTCGCGCTCCAGATTCATGAAAGTTGTGGACATGCGGTCGAGCTTGATCGGGTGCTTGGCTACGAAGCGTCTTACGCAGGAACGAGTTTTCTCACTCCTGAAAAACTATTTGATTTTCAATATGGCTCTCCGATCGTGAATCTAACTGCTGACGCTACCATTCCAGGAGGTTTGGGAACATTTGGCTTTGACGATGAAGGAGTTCCTGCACAGAGGACGTATTTAGTAAAAAAAGGGAAATTCGAAGATTACATCACCTCACGAGACACCATAGGAAAGCTCCATGAGATAAATCCTCGGTATAACAAACCATCAAACGGCACGGTTCGGGCATCTTCATGGAGTAGGCTTCCGATGATTCGCATGACGAATATCAATCTTGAACCCGGTGGGGAAGAGGGAACAGGAAAAGCATGGACATTAGATTCTCTTATTAAAGACACTGAATATGGGATTCTCATGTCTACCAACAGATCATGGAGTATTGATGACAAACGGTACAATTTTCAGTTTGGTACTGAGATTGGTTGGGAGATCAAAAACGGTAAAAAAGGAAGAATGCTCAAAAACCCCACCTATCAAGGGATCACACCAAGCTTCTGGAATTCATGTGACGCAATCTGTGGACGAAATGAATGGACGGTGTGGGGCACGCCAAATTGTGGCAAAGGTCAACCAAGTCAAGTCATGTATACGGGGCATGGCGCAAGCCCTGCACGGTTTCGAAAAGTAAAAATTGGAGTAGTGAATTGGTAAGTTATTAGTGTCATTCCCGCCTGCGAGTGGGAATCTCTCGAGATCCCCACTTTCGTGGGGATGACGATAAAAATAATATGCTCGGAAAAGAAAAACTCAAACAAATCGCAAATCAAGTCCTTGCTCTCTCAAGCGCAGATCAGATGGAAGTGCTTCTTTCTGTGGGAGGACACATGCTCACCCGTTTTGCCAATAACGAAATCCATCAAAATATGGCATGGCAAGATCTGGGTGTTTCGGTTCGGGTCATTATCGATAACAAAATTGGTGTCGCATCGACCAATAGTTTTGAACCTGAGGCATTGAAGAAAGTTGTTGCAAAAGCAATTGAACTTGCTCACGTCCAAGAGCCTGATCCTGATTTTGTCTCACTTCCGAAGCCATCCAAAGGAAGTGACATTTCTGAAACCTGTGTATTTGCAACAGAATCTGAACTTGCAAGTGGCGTTGCGACAATCATTGCAAAAGCCAAACAAGCAGGGCTTGTGGGTTCTGGCGCATACGCAAACGAAGTCAGCGAGCTAGTTGTGGCAAACTCTCTGGGTCTTTTTAGCTATCATAAGGGCGCTTCATGCAATCTTTCAACAATTGTTCTTGGTAAAACATCAAGCGGATTTGCTGCAGATGTGGGAAAAACCACGCAAGACATTGATGCACCTAAGATCGCGACTATCGCTGTCACCAAAACTCTGGAAAGTAAAGATCCTGAAGCGGGAGAGCCAGGTGCATACGATGTCATTTTGGAACCGCAAGCAGTCTCAGAACTTATGGCATTTTTCCAATTTTATGGCCCGAATGCGCGCATGTATCATGAACAGGCAAGTTGCCTTTCAGGAAAAATGGGGGAGAAGGTGTTCGGAGAAAATGTCACCATCTTCGATGATCCCTTTCATGAATTGGTATTTCCCATGCCGTTTGATTATGAAGGATATCCCAAGAAAAAATTGACCATAATCGAAAAGGGGATCTTAAAGAATGTTTGTTACGATTCGTATCACGCAAATAAATTCCACGCGGATAACACCGGACACGCACTCCCTGCACCAAACACCATGGGACCTATCCCGCTACATCTGTATTTGGCCCCTGGAGATAAGACGAGAGACGAGCTGATTGCGGGAATCAAGAAAGGAATTCTCGTCACAAGATTATGGTATGTGCGTGTTCTCAACCCCAAAGCGCTCAATATTACCGGCATGACTCGAGACGGGACTTTCCTCATAGAAAATGGTAAAGTTACCAAACCGTTGAAAAATATGAGGTTCAATCAAAGTATCCCCGAAGCTCTCAATAATGTGGTATCGATCGAAAACAAACTTACCCAGCTTGCCAGCTTTGAAGGAGAGCTTATTGGACTTGCACCCACGGTACATATCAAAAATTGGCATTTTTCTAGTGCGACATTATTTTAATCCGAGTTTATTTCTGCCGTTATTCATTACTAAATTAAGTCTATGAAACACTTTGAGACGATAGTCAAGAAGACGGGCATTATCAAAGCGAGTCCCACCGATCAACTTTCTGCAGTAATTTCTAAATTGAAAAGTTCGCATGATGCTGCATTCATTTTTGACGATAAAGAAAAATTTGTAGGGGTAATTAATCCGTATTACACTCTCATTAAGTCATCGGCATATGACGGAAATACAAAGGTTGCCAATGCGTTATTTCATCCTCCTCATATTGGACAAACGGACAGTATTGCGCGCATAGTTAAGCTTATGAATGAATCGAAAATTCATTATCTTCCGGTATTTGATGAAGAAGAGCGATTTGTTGGAATAACCTCCGCGCGCCGCATTCTTGCATACATGAAAGATTTTGAAGTATCAAAACTCACCTTGTCTCAGATTTCGCACACCCAAAAAGGCTTGGTAATCACGGTCAAAATGACGGATCCCATTTCCGCGGCAATTTCCCTCTTTAAAGATTACAAAACTTCAAAAATAGTCGTTGTCGATGAGCATGGAAAGTTAAGAGGAATATTGAGTCATTATGATCTTATTCCGTATCTTCTTGCCCCAGGAAGAAGAACGCAAAAAGGGAGAAAAGGAGAGAGACCACGATTTGTTGACACTCCGGTGAAAAACTACGCGAAGACTACCGTTTTGAAAATGAAACTCACTGATACAGTGCACGACGCTTTGGAGGAGATTCTTGCAAAAGAAATCGGAAGTCTCATTATTGTTGATGAAGAGTCTCGCCCAGTCGGAATTGTCACTTCACGAGATCTTCTTGATCTTTTGAGAGATGATATTATCAAAAAACCTTTAGAAATTTCAGCGGATACTCTCCTCAGGAAGCATAAAGTCACCTTTAAAGCATTTGCTGAATATGTCAAAAAATTCATGCAAGAAACAAGCGATGTGACTGGAGGGTTGATCGTATATCAAAGTGAACGGAAAGACACGCTTTTTAAGATCCAAGTTCATCTCCAAGTGCAAAAAGGGAGTCCTTTGGTAATCACACGAGAAGGAAAAGATTTCTCTCGACTTCTCCAGGAGATCAAAGACGTGATGCGAGAAGTGCGGTCTAAGACATGAGTATGAAAACCGTATTTATCACCGGAGGATCTGGTTTTTTGGGTATCAATCTCATTCGTTTTTTGCTCAAAAAGCAGTATCAAATCGTCTCGTACGACCTTACTCCATTTGAGTATGTGGATTGCCAGGACAAGATTACTGCGGTAATAGGGGATATTCGAGATAAGAAAAAGCTCCAAGAATCGATGAAAGGCGCAAATATTGTCATTCACTGCGCCGCCGCTCTCCCTCTCTATTCAAAAGAGGATATTTATTCCACAGATATTGATGGCACACACAATGTCATCAATTCCGCAATCACGCAAGGCGTCAAAAGATTCATACATATTTCTTCGACTGCGGTGTACGGCGTTCCTGATCACCACCCGCTGTATGAAGATGATGAAATGATTGGTGTGGGGCCGTACGGACACGCGAAAATTGAAGCAGAAAAAGCATGTATCGCTGCACGGAAAAAAGGATTGGTGGCCAGCATTCTTCGCCCCAAATCATTTGTGGGACCGGAACGCTTGGGAGTTTTTGCGCTTCTCTATGACTGGGCTCGCACGGGGCACCATTTCCCTATGATTGGGAGTGGAAACAATCAATATCAGCTTCTGGATGTTGACGATTTAAACGATGCGATATTTGCTTGTATGACTCTTCCTGAAAAGCAAGTTGATGACGTGTTTAATATTGGTGCAAAACAATTCACAACCATGAAGGAAGATTATCAAGCCGTATTAGACAAAGCGGGATTTGGAAAAAAAATCATAGGAACTCCCGCGGGTATTGTCATTAGCGTGCTTCGAGTATTGGAAGCACTACATATATCACCACTCTATGCGTGGGTTTACGAGACGGCTTCAAAAGATTCTTTTGTCTCTATCGAAAAAGCAGAACGAAAGCTCGGCTTTAAGCCTCGATTCTCAAACAAGCAAGCTCTGCTCAAAAATTACCAATGGTATTTAGATCACGTGCATGATTTTGAAGGGCAAAGTGGAGTATCGCATCGAGTCCCATGGAAACAGGGGGCAATTGGGCTTATCAAAAAATTCTTATAAGGGGATTTTCTTCTTAAAAATCATTATTTTGGGGTGATCGTAAACCGTGAAGGATTCATCCGCACCGTCATCTACGAGAGTGATCTGTCTCCCAAAAATATGCAAACGGGGATACGAAGTAAACTCTGCAACTTTCACAAATTTCCCATTTCCTGAAAATAAGGAGCGATAATACTGTGCAGTTCGTGGATAGCATCTTCCATGCTCGCCACATTCTTGTAACCGTTGTAGGGGCGTATAGAGCCTATTTGATGCAATAATGATGTAATCTGTTCGATCCAGTTTTTCACTCAGTAACTCCCATTTTCTGTCATCGTCAGGAATGTCATACAAAGTCATTTCCTCATATTGATAATTCCCGGGATCATACATAGGGACCCGATCATCCCAGTGCTCGACCGCAAGGACCGAACCCTGTGGAATATTCTCATTAATCCATTGAGTCGCTTGTACGCGGGTATTAGGGCTTGTGGTGATCATGAGAAAGGGGAGTGTCCAGAGGAAAGCAATCGTACAAATTACTCCGTACGAAATTCTCAAACGTATCTGATTTCTATTGAAGAATCGATTGGTGAACTGTGCAAGTTGAAAAGCACCATTTCCTGCCAAGAGAGCAAAAAAGGGATACATAAGAAGAAGATATCGCATAAATTTGACCGAAGATTTACCGATAATGATAAAAAAGAGAAGGTAGAACAGAAAGACAAGAAATAGAGGCAACCATAATTCCATAGATCGTTTTTCACTCTTTCGTATTGAGCGAATCCCATTTATTCCCAAAGACACCAATCCAATACCAGCAAAAGAAGTTATCAAAGGCCCTAAACCCCATTTGAAAATATGAGTTAGATAATATACATAGGGATGAGTTCCTACATATTGCAATGTATAAGGAAAAATGTACGGATTACTGTTCATCTGAACTTGCAACAATATGTCGCGCATAAATCGATCATATTCAATAAATGTATAGGGCATGAATAAGAAAGTGAGAAGTACGGTGAGAGATCCCAGAAGTACTCCATGCAGGGTAACCCTTTTCAAGTAAGCGATCATCTCTGGCGTCACGAACGATTTATTTCTCACGCGAGCAATCCAAGCCAAAAACCGTTCATAGATATTCGTATGGGCTGGAAAAGGAAGTAAGAGGGTAAGTGCAATGACGGGTGTAAAAATAA
>CALESU010000193.1 GCA_937914905.1 uncultured bacterium | reverse complement strand
CCCCGTCAACGGAACTTCTGAGGAGACGGGTGCTGTTTTTGCCTTAAGCCATTGAATATGGGGAGTCTCAACTGTTTTGTTGGGGAAATGAAACATGGAGGCAAGTTCGTCTGAAGTAAAAATCGAACTCAACTTCGTTCCGGGCATCTCAAATGCAGGAAAAAATTTATAAATAAAATTCATCATAAATCCTGCCTTGAACCATATTTTGGGACTCGTTATTTCATTGTGTTCCGAATCAAACTGCGCAAACGCATTTTTAATATTGCGTAAATGTGCCTCTGCAAGGTCGCTATTTTTCGAAGACACGACAATCCGAACCATCGTCTCAAACCCTGTTTTAGTCGTCTTGTCGTCAATCCGCTCCAGTGTTTTTTGACTTGTTTCAAACTTTGCTTCGCCAGGATCAGCCTCTTTTTTCTTTGTGGAAGAAACGAAGGATTTCCCTGCCGTTTTCCATTTAGAATCTGCTCCCCGAATCAGAAGTTGAATAATTGCTCCTTCGTCATCATCCATTTTTGAAAGTGAGGAAGTGATCGCAGAGAGGGTATCGTTGGGAATTTCTCGATATGTTTTGAGGGGAAGATAGGCTTCATTACTGTGTCTAAGCGAACAAAATGCCACTTTTCCATTCTCGGTAAAGATGTTTGGTTCATCTATTTTTTTAAGATCTGCATTCGGATAATATCCATAAATGGTTTTTTTTTTATTTTCAACGATTTTGGTAGGAGCAGAAACGTAAAAAGTGATTTCAGACTTTCGCCCCACAATCTCAAACGCAAGAGCATCGCTTACTTCCAAAAAACTGAGCCAACCGCCCCCTTTTTTGAGAGATGCAAATGAGGCAAACATCTGTTCCGCCGCATCAATTTTAATCTCGTTATCCTTCGGAAGCATGATCTGGAGGGTGACCATTTCGCATGCCATTTGTTCGCGCTTTTTGAGGCGAACATATACGACAAAAAAGTAGGAACACGCAATTGTAATCCCCGTTGCAACAACAGCGCCAAACACCACGAGTCCCACAAAAATGAGACTTTCTACAAGAGATTGAGTCATCGCAGGATCCATGGATTCATTATACAGCAATTCGTGCACGAACAGTCTTTATGAGGGGGTAAGCATGCTTTGTACATGGGACAGAAACTCAGGAGGCGCAAGAGAACTTTTGATCCAATATGCCGTAGCTAGTTCAAGGAGATGTTTATCCTTTTCACTTGCGTCAAGATTGGTGAGATACACCACCGGGTAGGCAATCGTTACATTCTCTTCTTTTAACGTTGAGAGAATTGTAAATCCATTCATTCCCGGCAACATGACGTCAAGAAGTACTAAGTCCCACGCGTGGTGTGCCATTTGGTCATATGCATCATTCCCATTTTTCACTCCCGTTACTTCGTATCCCACGCTTTGCAGAAGGTCAAAATAGAGCTGATGTAAAAACTCGTCATCTTCAACAAGAAGAATTTTATATTTTTTCATGCACTTTAGTATACCAAAAAAAAACACCCGGGGATTTTGCTTACCCCCAGGTGTTTTTAAGGATTCAGTTACAAGTCATGTTACCGTGTCACTTGGATTGGGCCACCATTTGCATCTGGTGCGATGATCGTGATACGAGAGTTCGAGGATGAAATCTGATAGCCAGTTTCAAAATCTGCACAGTCTGTGATGTCTGCTCCTGCATTACTTGCGGGATCTTGAGGAAGAGCAGCCATGTA
>CALESU010000192.1 GCA_937914905.1 uncultured bacterium | reverse complement strand
CAAAAAAAGTTCCGAGAGAAGACGATTTGTCCAGGGAATAGCGCATTAAAATTCCCGATTCTTCAAGTAGTAGGTAGGCAAGTCCCCCGATGATAATCACAACAATAGCTTGTAATACCGACATTCCGTCTATTCTCTCTCTCTTTGAAGGTTTGTCTGAAATGGAGTATCCTCGTTTTTTGACTACCTCATTCAATTGTTCTAATGAAGGAATTGATTGTTCCGATAATATCGTGATTGTATTATTTTGGAGCGATGCATCAACTTTTTTAACACCTTTTACTTTCGCGATTTCTTTTTGAAGTAAAATTTCACATGCTCCACAATGCATACCCGAAATATAATAAGTACACGATAATTGAGTGGGGTTTTTAGTTGCCATGATGGGCTCATTGTACAGTCTGCAAGATCAATTTGTCAAATAGCTTGGACCTCAAGATAATGTATAATGATCGCTATGGAAAAAAAGAATTTGATCATAATCATAGGGTCAGTCATTGCAACATTTCTCTTTCTTGTAGGCGCATATACCATGACCAGTAAACCGCAGGAAACATTTTTTGCGGAAGTTGCAAAGCCAAATAAAACCGATCATTCCAAATGGTCAAAAGACAACAAGATTGTTCTTGTTGAGTATAGTGATTTCCAGTGTCCCGCATGTCAACTGTACGAACAAATGATAAGTGCTCTTGAAGAAGATCCTGAAGCGAAAAATGTAATGGAAAAAGTAACTCTTGTATATCGCAACTTCCCACTTGACCAGATCCACCCGAACGCTCGTGAAGCAGCTTATGCCGCAGAAGCCGCAGGAAAACAGGACAAGTTCTTCCCTATGCATGATCTTCTCTTTGAAAACCAAACGGCATGGAGTGAACAACCAGATCCTACCCAAGTTTTTGAAGGCTACGCGAAAGAACTCAACCTATCCCTTGATCAATACAAGAAAGATTATGATTCGTCTGCTGTTCGTGAAAAAGTCCAAGCCGATTTTCTTTCAGGAACAAATGCCGATGTTCA
>CALESU010000191.1 GCA_937914905.1 uncultured bacterium | reverse complement strand
ACAAAGCGTCACTTTTTCAGGTCTTTACATCTTGATTCTCTCCTTCATATATTTTCAATCTCGCTGGATTTCAACAATCCATTCCATTCGACGAACACATATCTTTTTAATGATACTTATCGGCGTTTTTTCTTCCGGATTATTTATATTATTTCGATTCTTAGGTCTCTCCGAATCATCAGGCACATTTGCTACGCTTTCTCAGATCATAACCACATCTCTTACGGCTATCCTTGCCCGAATATTCTTACGAGAAAAATTAAGCAAGATATTTTGGGTGCTTTTTGCGCTTATTATTGGTGCCACGTATGTTTCTTCAACAGGAACCTTCGCCTTCACCCCCATTAAATCGGGGGACTTGCTCATTCTTGCGGGAACGCTCTTTTTAGCTTCTTCGAATATCATATCAAAAGTGGTAGTGGGATCAGTCTCTCCTCTTTTCGTTGGTTTATTTCGCGGGATCTCAGGTGCGGTATTTCTCATTATCATCTCTTCCCTTTTCTATGGTTTCCCTTTTACAGCGATTTCCCCATGGGCAGCTATCAGCGGCTTCTTTTGGATGATAAACATAGCGGTTTTCTATTTTGCGGTAAAAGATATTGGAGTCACACTGCCCTCTGCAATACTGATGATCGCTCCTGTTATCACTATGGTATTGGAGCATTTCCTGTTGGGAAGAGATTTTTCTCCCATCCAAATTACAAGCTCTCTCGTAATCGTCATATGTGGGATTTCGATAATCGTTACGAAAAAGTAGTTCTATGATCTCAATTATTCAACGAGTCACACAAGCTTCAGTGAATATTCAAGAAAAGGAATATTCTCGAATAAATCACGGATATTGTATTTTAGTAGGAATATTTGAGGAAGATTCTACACAAGACGTTATGAAGTCAGTAGAAAAAATTCTCATACTGCGTATCATGTCAGACAGTGAAGGGAAAATGAATAAGTCGATAATTGACACGGGTGGAGAGATTCTTCTTGTTTCACAATTTACCCTTTGTGCAGATATTTCAGGGGGAAGAAGACCATCGTTTATCAAAGCGAAAAAGCCAGATGAAGCAAAACTACTGTATGAAGAGATGATTAAGCAATTCACTGCTCGAGGAATTTCAGTCAAAACCGGAAAATTTGGACACTATATGGATGTGCAGATCCACAATGATGGCCCGGTGACAATAGTGGTGAATAGTAAAGATTGCTAAATCTCATACTATAGGTATAATATCAAGATGGTTGAACCCACCGAAAGGCCACAGATATTTCAAGAAACTTCTGGAGTAAGGAAAAGTTATGCATTAACTCTTTCTGCGTTCTACTCAAATATACTTTTACTTTCCGGATCTCTCGTCAATGAAGAATTTTTATTGAATTGTGTACCCTCTTCCAAAGCGCAGAGGCTTTCATTTTTGTCATTCCTCCATCATGAAATGGAACTCACCATGGATGCCCTTACTCAAATGGGAGTGCCAGAGTATGAACCTCATGAACTATTAGTCCGTTTTCAAGCCATATTCGAACGAGATCTTGGGGATCCTAGTGAAGAAAATGCATTACCTGTAAATCAAAATGGTGAGAGATATCAAATTGACAAGATGTTGATGCATTGGGATGACATAATTAAAAACACTACAGAACAATTGCCGCCTGATGACAGAAAAGATCGAAAGCTTTTTATACGAAGTTCAGATATCCATGACTTTTCTCACATCGCGGAAGACATTATATATTCTCCTCATATTCCAGAGGCATTAAAAACTCAGATAAACGCGATGGTACGTGCCATGAGAACAGTTAATCAAGTTATGCACACTTCTGCGAAGATGCCATATCCATTATTTAATGTTGTAAATCGAATTTCAAAGGGGATTGCTTTGAGTTGGATGGAATATGTAGAAGAAATGAAGCTCCAGGTAGATAATCCACTGGTTAGTTCAGCACTTCTTGAGGCTCACTCTCTTTTTCAAAGCGTTCTTGAAATTCATGAAGTGGAAACGTTTGATTTAATATCTTTTTTAAGTAACCAAATTCCTTATTTAGAGTCAGTTGGTGATCGAAATGACCGTGGCAAAAAGATTAAAATTCATTTCGATAATGAAACAGGTCACGATAATCACGTTTTCATTAAAGCAAGTACGGGAAGCATGTTAACTCTCGTCAGAAACTTAGTCCAAGACGCCATTCTACATGGCGATTATCCAGAAGAAATTGTGAATATAAACATTCGTATT
>CALESU010000190.1 GCA_937914905.1 uncultured bacterium | reverse complement strand
GATTTTTTTTTTTTAAAGATCTCATCTCAAAAACCGTTCCTATGTTTTGAATAAAACGAATTCCAGCTAAAACGAGCTCTTTATTATACACATAGTTTCCTTTCATAACCAAGAACAAGCCCATATGAATGGAAATTATATACAAGAAATAAAACGGAAATATAAGAAAAAGAATGAGAATCGAATAATTTGTGACCATTCCAACAAGAGATCCATATACGATATGACCGACTTTTTTCGCCGATATTCCTCCCGTAACCCCTCCGCCATAATGAAAAAGATACGCTTGATTATTGATGATACTTCCATATCCAAGCAATCTGAGTCGCCAACACAAATCAGTATCTTCTCCATACAGGAAAATTGCTTCATGAAAACCTTTTGATGTGAGAAACAACTGGGTCTCCATCATAAACGGGCTGCCATTAATGGTGAAAGGCTGTTTTTTTGGGTTTTTAATATCGTAAGGATACGCAAAAAGATCTATTCCGCCACCCAAATAGGGCTCAGTGTGTGTGGGATCCGTATCAAAAGGAATTATCTTACAACCTATCACCGCAATGGGATCAGTTTCCGAATCGATCTTCTTTCGAAAGGAGCACATGCGTTCGAGAAAATCAGGCGGCATATACATGTCTTCGTTAAAAAACATAAGATGTGTTCCGCGTGCTTGGATTGCCCCTTGATTTGCGGCAAATCCAAATCCCCTATTTTCAGCTTGTACTATTCTCACAGTTGGATACTGGTCTCTTACGAGCGAGATAGAAGTATCTGTCGACTCAGTATCTACCAAGATGGTTTCAAATGAGGGATGTGATTGAGTTTTTATAGACTCAAACAATCTAGGAAGGAAACGAACGCCATTATGATTGACGATTATCAGAGATATCTTCATGATTGTAGTTTTATTCGAATATTCTTTATTTCAGAGCCTATAATAAGCTTTTTTACGTGAGGTGTAATCCAACGCAGTATCATTCTTGGTGTCAGCAAAATAATAAAAAGAATCGAGATAAAGGAAAAAGATACGAAATTTCGTTTACGAAATTGTCCTAAAATTGCAATTTCTTTAAACAATGCATGAGGCGTCCCATAATTTTTTATTTGCACGAGCCCGACGTAATTTGTCAGGATATGCTCTCTCCCCCACTCTCTCACGTGTTGCCACGACGGTTCTCCAAACACGCTGTCATACATTCGCAACCATTGTAATGTTGGGGAATCGTCATACACGGTAGAAAGTGTTTTGCTTTGGCTGGTTTCGGTTCCTATGGCAAATAGGAAGTCCCCCAGATACATTCCAGGGTGTTTTTTCCACATATCAAGCACGGGATAAATATGTCCGGGAAAAATATCAGGATGATAGGGTCTTGTGATCCATTTCTTTCGCAGTGCCAGTCCCGTAATTTGTCCGAGGGACTCTACGAGCTTAAGAAATAATTCTTTATCGCACGTTATTTCAATACGCGTGTCTTTTTGTTGAGGTGGAAATACTGCTCGGATGGGTTTTTGTGGATCTGAATCAAACCAATAATAAGGCCTTGTGATAAAACCAATGTCTTCGTGTTTCGAAAATACATCTCGAATACGGGAAATGGCATGGGGCGAGCAAAGATCGTCATGAGCAATAAATAGGACCAAGTCGGAGGTGGCAGTATCAACAAGTTTTTGGAAGTTTGCTTGACATCCGAGGTTTTGAGGATTCTCTGCATACGTTATCGTTAGATCTGAAAAAGATGCCACAATGTTTCGCGTTTTTATTAGCTCCTCCTTTTCTTGAGGCGGCGTATCGTTCCCTATGAGAATCGTGAAGTGTTTGTCGGTTTGACCTCGAAGGGATTGAAGAGTCGCACCCAACGTGTTTGATCCCTTAAATACAGGGATGAGCACAGATAGAGTCATTAGCGCGATTTTTTTAAAATGATATTTTCTAACAGTGCTCGTTCATTTTGTATGGCATGCTCCCAAGAAAAAAGAGATATGCGGGATTTTGCTTTTGAAATATGAGGGAGAGTCATCTCTGGTTTTTGAAGAGCATGACAAACTCGTTCGACAAAATGTTCACGATCAAAGCAACGGACAGCAATAAATGCTTCTGCAAAAAGTTCTTCAAAAATAGGAAGATGGTAAGCTATGATGGGTGTTTCTTGATGCATGGCCTCTCCCATTGTCAATCCAAATCCCTCTTCGTGGCTTGTGTGCAAAAAAAGTCTCGCATTCCTGATGAGAGAGGCTGCTCGAGGATCCGCAACATGCCCCAGAAGATCAACGGCAGATCCTAAACCATGGAGTTTAATGAGTTGAGCGAGTTCTTGAACATGACGCTCGGCACCGGTACCAATGATGGCAAGCTTAGTAAGAGGGTGTTCTTGAATTACTGCTTTCCAGATATAAATCAGGTCATGATACCCTTTGGAGGGATGAATTCGTGCCATCCACACTGCGTCATAAATAGGAGCTGGAAGTTCATGAGGTATTTTTTTCTCCACCCCGGGATACAAAACGCGAATTCGAGAAACGGAAATACGCCTTTGCTTGAGAAGTTGTTTCATGATGTTGCTTGCCGTAATGACAGTGGCATTTCTTCGGGCAAATAACCAAAATGAGATTCGTTGAGTCAAGTGCGAGATAAATCGTTTGGCAGGAACAGCATGATAGGTTCGAGCAACCCATGGGATTTTTAGTTTTCCCGAATGATACCAGGCAGGAAGAGTGTCGGGGAGACTGTCGGAAGATGAATAGACGAGGTCGTACGGCTCATCTAGAGGCAAGAGGATCATTGCTCGAACAATCCGCATGATATATTCACGAATAAGATGTTTTATAGGATCTGTCTGAGACGTGATAAGAAATGTCGCGCGCACGCCATACTCAGTAAGTAACTCCTCTCCTTTGAGAGAAGTGACGATAGTCAGCTCGTCAGGGGCAAGGCCTCGCATAATATCTGCAAATAACACATCCCCCCCACTTTTTCCTTGAGTGTATCCGTTCATGAATGCAAGTATTCTCATGGTTTAAGAGTTCGAATAAGTCTAGCGGGATTTCCAGCAATTACAGAATAATGGGGAAATGATTTAGTCACTACAGAGTTTGCACCCACCACGCAATGTTTTCCCAAATGGACTCCTTTGAGAATAAATGTATGAGCTCCTATAAAACAATGATCTTCGATAGTGACAGGTTCGTTTTGACTAATGCCACTGTCCATGGGAGAAATATTTACATTCGTAACTTCGTGGTCGTGGTCAAAAATTGAAACATGATACGAAAGAAGGCATTTTGATCCAATTACGACAGAATCTATCGCAGAAATGACTGCGCCTCTCCCTATTTGAGTTCCGTTCCCCACAAAGATCTTTCCGTGCATACCTCCATAAGAAACAATTTGAATCCATGCATTTTGGCCTATGACAACAAAATCCCCCAAAACAACACCCTGTAACGTGACAAATATCCAATCGTACCCTGGACCAATCATACTTCCTTTTCCCAGTCTCATCCCCTTTAGCCTGGCAGGAAGGGAGATAATAAATGTGAAAAAATGAAAGAGTAGTCCAGTCATATATCGTATATAATTGTACTATGAAATCTCAGGCAAAGAGAGTACGCTCTACAAAATATCTTCTGAAGGAGTGTCGGATCTGCTCTTCAACTCACTTGCTTCCTTTTTTATCTCTCGACTCCATGCCCATTCCCAATGGATTTATTCCCAAGAAAGATATTGACAAACAAGAATTTCATTTCCCACTCAAGGCATGTGTTTGTACTCACTGTTGGTTAGTGCAACTCACCCATGTCATTCCTGCTGAAATCATGTTTAAGAATTATCTCTATATTCCTTCCACATCAACAACTGTTGTATCTCATTTTGAAGATTTTGCCCGCGAAGTAATGGCGGAGTATAAACTTAAAAAAACAGATCTTGTTATTGATATTGGGAGCAATGACGGAACTCTCCTTGCCAATTTTCAACGAAAAGGAATTCGTATTTTAGGAATAGATCCTGCAGAAAATATCGCACTTACCGCAAACAAAGCAGGTATTCGCACCCGTTGTGATTATTTCACAACTCGTTTGGCAACTGAAGTTTCTCAAACCGAAGGAAAGGCAAAGATTATCACAGCAACAAACGTGATAGCACATATTCACAATCTGCATGACGTCATGGAAGGTGTATCTACCCTACTTGATAATGAAGGAGTTTTTATTATGGAGGCACCCTACTTAGTTGATCTTGTCGAACGAAATGAATTTGACACCATATATCATGAGCACTTAAGTTATTTCTCGATCGCTCCTCTTAAAACGCTATTTGAAAAACACGGAATGCGAATCATAGACGTGCGCAAGCAAACCATTCATGGAGGTACCGTGAGGGTATTTGTTTCGAAAGTAAAGAGTAAACTCGCCACTCATGATCGAGTCGAAGCGTTTCTCGTTGAGGAACGGGCCAAAAGTATGAACACTACAAAGCCATACCTTGATTTTGCACAAAGAGTAATAAAAGTACGTAAAGAGTTGCTCACGTTTCTCAATAAAATGAGAAGAGAAGGAAAGCGAATTGCGGGATATGGCGCAGCAGCGAAGGGAAACGTCCTTTTGAATTACTGTAAAATAACTCCTAACCTCATGGATTTTGTCGTTGACTCTATCCCCTACAAACAAGGAAAATATACTCCAGGAACTCATATCCCTATTTTTGCAGAGTCAAAACTCCTGAAAGAAATGCCAGAGTACGTGCTTATTCTCGCGTGGAACTTTGCGGATGAAATTATTGCGAAAAATAAGGAGTATCGTGACAAAGGTGGTCGATTTATTATCCCTGTTCCCTACTTAAAAATCGTATAAGACTTGTATTGTTTACCCACTTGTTTATTATTTCGCAAAGAATGGTTGGATACGTTCTTTGTTCTCTTGCATCCAGCGGAACGTATCTTCGACGGTTTGAGATAGAGATCGTGTGGGTTTCCACCCCGTTTTTGCCTCAAAGAGTGAATAGTCAGAAATATATACGGGAATATCATTTTTTCGAGGAGAACGTATTCGTTTAATCGGCACTTTTATCCCGGTGATTTGCTCACAAAGCGCTGTCAATTCAACTAATGAGGCGCTTGAATCGATACCACCTCCGATATTGTAAATAAGACCATTGTGAAGGGTTATGTCACGTAATTGCACATCTATCGCGAGGCATAAATCGTTCACATGCAGGATATCTCGTGTTTGCTTTCCCGTTCCTTTAAATCCAATATAGGAAAGATCTCTTTTGGGAAATACATAACGAGAAAGCCAGTATGCAACCAAGCCTTGATCTGCTTTCCCCATTTGCCATGGACCTGCGACAACACCAAATCTATTTATGACCCCTTTCATCTGATAGCTCTGGATGTATTCTTGCAAGATAAGCTCTGCAGAAAGTTTCGTACTTCCATAGAGCGAGCGGTAATTGTCGAGAGGAAATTGTTCATTTATTCCTTTCAAACTCCCTCCCTGAATACTTTGTTTTTCTAATGCAAATCTCGTTTCAGTTTCTTTCAACGCGAGATGCTTTAAGTGTGGGATTGGATACACCCTACTCGTCGAAAGGAAGAGTACATCGGATTGATGCATTCTCGCAAGCTCGAAACAGTTGACAGCTCCCATCAAATTGGTTTGCAAGACATACGAAGGAGATGAGTTTATCCCTGCAAGTACTGAAGGTTCAGCAGAACACTCAATCAAGCAATCGATGCTTGAAGAAAACGAGAGGTCTTGAGTATTTCTGATATCGCCGTGCACAAACTCAATGCCCGCACCCTGGAGTCTGGGCACATTGAGCTCGGAACCTCTTCTTCTCAGGTTGTCAAAAGCAATGACGGTGAGATGGGGATACCGGCTTTTTAAAAACAAAGAAAGTGTTGAGCCAATAAATCCCGCTCCACCGGTGATGAGTATAGTTTTGTAATTCATTTCTTAAGAATGGGTGTGGTGATTGATAATATCTTTCACAATATCTTCAATAGAATACGTATATTTCCACTTCGGATAATCGTTTTTAAATTTTGATACGTCAGATATGTACCAGGTATGGTCACCAATTCGGGGAGTGTCCTGATATGAAATGCGCGCCTTCTTACCCGTTATTCGTTCGATGAGCGAAATCGCTTCAAGAACGGATATATTTGATTCGCGAGATCCCCCCATGTTGTATACGGCACCTTTTTTTGGCTTTTTATATACCTCATAACACGCGCTTACAAAGTCATGCGCATGAATATTGTCTCGCACTTGCTTTCCTTTGTAACCGTAAATAGTGTAAGGTGTTTCTGTAATAATGCACTTGCACAAATACGACAAAAACCCATGTAATTTTGCTCCTGCATGCATGGGGCCGGTAAGGCATCCTCCCCGGAATACGGTTGTTTTTAATCCAAAATATAAACCGTATTCCTGTACTAATATATCTCCTGCCAACTTAGATGCACCGAAAATACTGTGCGTGGTGGCATCAATGCTCATTGTTTCATCGACGCCGTTTTGAAAATGATGCGAGGGATCGATTTCATATC
>CALESU010000189.1 GCA_937914905.1 uncultured bacterium | reverse complement strand
TGATGTGGGTTGGTGCCTCTGCGTATCCACTTATCATCCCCTTTGAACGATTTGCAGAAATTGCCGATGAAGTTGGAGCATATCTTGTTGCTGATATTGCACATATTGCAGGACTTGTGGTGGGAGGCGAACATCCGTCCCCTGTCCCCCATGTTCACATCGTGACCACTACCACACACAAAACCCTTCGCGGACCTCGAGGCGGTATTGTCATGGTAACGAAAAAAGGTTTAGAAAAAGATCCTGAATTGCCAAGTAAAATCGATAAAGCAGTATTTCCAGGCTTGCAAGGGGGTCCTCATGACAATCAAACCGCTGCAATAGCCATAGCACTTTACGAGGCCTCACTCCCCTCTTTCCAACTCTATGCAAAACAGATCGTGATAAATACGAAAACGCTTGCAAAAACGCTTATGGATGGGGGAATAAACCTCGTTGGCGGAGGAACAGAAAATCATCTCATTTTAGCTAATTTGACCAAGTCTCATAGCGCTGGCTTTGGTTACTTTGCCCAATATGCACTAGATTGTGTCGGAATAACATTAAACAAAAATACGGTACCAGATGAGAAAAGCTCCCCTTTTTATCCTTCAGGCATTCGCATGGGAACTCCAGCCGCAACAACTCGTGGCATGAAGGAAAAAGAAATGCAATTTATTGGAAAAACAATGCTTGACGTTTTGGATCATATAAAATCATACAAACTCCCCCAAACCAGAGAAGAACGTATCCCCTATCTGAAGGCATTTCGAGACGCAATGGATGCCGATTCGAAGTTGTCGCGACTGAAAAAAGATGTCGAGAACATGGCTTCGGGTTTTGCTATCCCCTAACCTACGCTGTATAATATAAGGTATATGCTCAAACTTCTCATTGGATGTTTTGTGTTTCTCGGAGTACTTGTTGCGTGGAAATTTCAGACTCTTCCCACTGAAATCCCCTTCATCTATGCGAACCCTTGGGGTGAAGCTCAACTTGCAGATGTATGGTATTTGGTCACATTTCCTCTCTTAATGGGAGGGATTTATTGGCTGAACGATACGGCGAGCAAACGATATTTTTCGGACGAACCGGTTTTGAAAAAAGTCATTACCGTGAGTACGGTCCTATTCATTGTGGGATACACCCTCATTATGGCTCGGTTACTAATGCTTGTTGCCTAAAAATAAAGCACCTTTTCTTATGGAATGGCACTCAGTTCTTATCATTGCAGTCTCAACGCTCGTATCTGCTGTGTTTACGCCTCTTGCAATCTCCCTTGCACGCCGATATGGCCTTCTTACTGATAAAACAAAACGCTCTCACCCTGCCCACACGCATAAAGGAATAATTCCACGCGGGGGAGGAATCCCTATTTTCATCTCGCTCGTGGTCGGTATTCTCCTTTTTGTTCAAATGGAGAAGATTGTAGTTGGTATTCTCATTGCACTGACACTCCTTCTTATTATGGGCTTATGGGATGATAAATTTGACTCTTCCCCCTATCTTCGATTTCTTGCAAATATTGGCATTTCCACGATCGTAGTTGCTTTTGGCTTGGGAATTCCCTATGTCTCAAACCCTCTCGGAGGTGTATTTCAACTTGATGCGTGGAGCATTTCGATTGATTTTTTTGGGACGCGAAGCATCTTGTTACTTGCTGACATTGTCGCCGTAATTTGGCTCACATGGATGATGAACATGGTCAATTGGAGTAAGGGTGTGGATGGCCAGCTTCCCGGATTTGTGGCAATTACGGCTTTATTTTTGGGACTTCTTTCTCAACGATTTGTGGGCCATGATATTCGCGCAGAAACCGTGATGACGCTATCATTTATTGTGTCCGGGGCGTTTTTGGGATTTCTTCCTTTCAATTTCTTTCCTCAAAAAATCATGCCAGGATATGGTGGAGGAGCTATTGCGGGATTTATGCTCGGCGTTCTTTCCATCCTGTCATTTGGCAAAGTAGGAACGGCTATATTGGTTCTTGCCATTCCTATGCTTGATGCGGTATATACCATCTTGCGACGGATAAATCACGGTAAATCTCCTTTTCGTGCAGATTGGGGACATTTCCATCACCGGCTTCTTGAAATTGGATGGGGAAAAAGACGGATTGCCGTATTTTATTGGATTATTTCATGCA
The DNA here is from genome assembly GCA_937914905.1 of uncultured bacterium. GTDB lineage: Bacteria > Patescibacteriota > Microgenomatia > UBA1406 > GWC2-37-13 > UBA1450. The sequence continues at coordinate 5,102 of CALESU010000189.1, read as the reverse complement.
TCTTGGGCGTTGCTAGTTTGTTTCTCAATGGTTCTGAAAAATTCATTGCATTTATTACGGTTGGAGTTATTTTAATCATGTTTGTTATTGCGATTGAACGATTAAAACAGATTTATCACTTGAGCTAACAACATATGCATATTGTTATTGGGGTCACGTCCAGTATTGCAATAGTCAAAATTCCTGCGCTTATCAAACTCCTTCTCAAGTCAGGTCATACATTAGACGTCATGATGACGAATAAAGCGTCTTATTTATTATCGCCGGGAAAAATCGAAGAACTTATCGGAAAATCTGTTTATGTAAATCTCTTTGAAGATTCAAAGTCGTATGAATATGTACAGGGCCCCCACAAGATAGATCACATAGACCTTGCCACTCGTGCAGATTTATTCGTCATTGCTCCGGCAACTGCTAACACCATCGCTAAAATGGCGCATGGGATAGCGGATGACTTTATCACCACTTCACTTCTTGCCACACAAGCGCCGACTCTCGTTTGTCCTGCTATGAATACCAATATGTGGACACATCCGGCGACACGGGAAAATATTGATTTACTAGAACGATTTGGCTATGAAATCATGACTCCTTCTTCAGGAGAACTTGCATGTGGCACGACAGGCGTGGGGAGACTTCCCGAACCTCAGGAAATCGCAGATCATATTGAAATGATGCTATCTCGAAAATCTCTCCTCAAAGGAAAAACGGTGCTTGTGACAGGAGGAGGTACTGAAGAGCCAATTGATGCGGTGCGCACCCTGTCAAATCGAAGCTCGGGAAAAATGGGAAAGGCAATCGCTGAAGCGTGTTTTCGATATGGAGCACAGGTGATATTTCTCCATTCCCGACAAGGCGCCACATCCCATCTTCCCATCACCCGCCATTCATTTTCCACAGCGGAAAGTTTGAAATCACTCATTCATAAACACATCGCGGGTGTCGACATCATGTTTCATTCAGCGGCAGTTTCTGATTTTATGACAACGCCCAATAAGGGAAAATTGGACAGTGGCCAACCACTCACGCTTGAACTCAAGCCAGCTCCAAAAATCATCAACGATGTGAAAAAGAAAAATCCACGTTTGATTCTCGTTGGATTTAAAGCAATCTCGTTGTCATCCCAGACGAAGCGAACGCAGAGAGCGGAGATCTGGGATCCAAAACATGAAAACGGGGTTTTGGAGCAAGTCCGGAATGACAGTCAAAAACTCTTTTCAGATGCCCTCGCAGATTTTGTCGTAGTTAATGATGTGGGAAGAGATGATATTGGGTTTGGATCAGATGAAAATGAAGTGTATGTTGTTACGAAAGATGGTGCAGTTTCAAAGATTTCAAAAACGACAAAAGTGCGTATTGCGAAAGATTTGATTCGAATGATTAGTGAGAAAATAAACTGATTTATTCCTTTTCAACAAGCTCCCCTCGAAACAAGTAAACTTCTCCTTCACGAAGTACGCGGACGTGGAGTCCAACTTCAGAATCAATATATTCATTGCCTTCTTTTTTTTGAATTATAGACGTTCCAACGAGTGCAGTTGCCTCATCACTTATCGTGGGAATACCCGTCTTCCCCGTCACTATTTCCCGAGTTCTCAAAAGCTCTTCTCCCCGAGCAAGTCTTTCTGACGTAGTGTCTTCTAAATTCAGTCCATACTCCCGATATTTGTCATCATCCTCAACGCCATACAGCACAAGTAAATACAAAAATTCATCTTTGGTAAGAGCAAGCGTATACATAAAGCTATTGTGGATTTTGGGGGACAGGAACAGAAAGTTCTGGGTTCTCGACTTTTCGGGTAGCTTCAAAATTCAAATAAAACAACGTAAATACTACTGAAAAATAAGAAATTAAAATGTCGGTAAACGAATTTATGATGAGAGTTGTCCAAATACCGGGCGGTAGAATAAAAAGGGGAAGTCCACCTACCATTGCAACCAAGAAAGCCAAAACGGCAAATATGACGCTATACCAAAGTATCTTCCACCAGCGTTTCTGTACAATCCGCTTGCTGTAGCGAAGCGCATCCATCCCAGATTTCTGAGAGAGAATTACGCAATAAATCATAAATGACCAATAACCCCCGTAAATTATCGCAGGTACTACCAAGAGTAGCACAAGGCCTATTATGAAAAGTCCAGCGAGAAATCCTGTCCAAATAGCGGCGGGCCAGCGAGAAAAACTCTGTCCAAGGGCTTGCGTGGAAGACAATTCTTCTCCATCCAGATGTTTTTGTACGACAAGAGCAATCGCCATAGTTGCAAGAACTCCGAAAAAGGTTTGTATAAACTCTGCCGCTCTTAAATTTGCGCTGACACTTTCCCATGTGTCCCCCGTAGGCAAATAAAATAACATGATGTTGATTGGAATGTATACAATGAGAGTTATCAGTGTGATTCGTTGGAATAATGTTTTATACAAGGTCCAAGATTCGGTCAAGATTTTTGATATCGAGAGTTCTTCCTGCGCTAGGTTAATTTTCATATATGCAATTGATTATAGCATTAAAAAGGAAGAGTGATCCAACCTTGGTAAATACAAACAGTAACGATGCTCGTATAAAGGAGTGTTAATAGCACATGATGAGTCATGTTTACTTTTGTAACCAACAATGGCGTTTTTCCTACCATGCTCCCCACGCCATAATGCATAAGAAGCAATCCTACAACGTTGGTGATCCAGTACCCGACGATCATGGCAGGGAAAAATAATTGTTCTGACAATAGGGAAAACGGGAGTGCAAAAAGATATGCAAGGGGGATATTAATGAACAGATCATTCCACCAAGAAAGGGGTGATAAAAGAAATCCGATGAAGGAAAGTACGGCTCCTTTGGCAAATCTTCTCTTCGTATGTTCTGTCACAATGCGATTATATCATAAATTGTTGCGTATCCTTTGCTTCCGAAAGAAATAGGTATAATAAGAACTCCATGAAATACTTTGTAAAAACATTTGGATGCCAGCAAAATACCGCGGATTCAGAGCGAGTAGCACAGGCCTATGAGGCCCGAGGGCATGAAATAGCTAACGATTATCAAGACGCAAACTTCGTCATTATCAACACGTGCATGGTTCGTGAATCTGCAGAAAATCGCGTGTTTGGATTGGTAAATAATCTAAAACTAATCAAAGAAGAGAAATTGAAAAAAGGAGAATTATTTAAAATTATTGTCACTGGGTGCATGGTAGGAATAGCTTTTCGCGATAAGTCAGGAAAATATCTCACTAAAATCCGGAAGGCAATGCCTGCAGTGGATGAGTTTATGCCCATTGAGGAAGTGGGCTTTGACCATGAACCGATCCGCCAAAGTCATGATCAAGCATGGGTACCTATTTCTAACGGATGTAATAATTTTTGTACTTTTTGTATTGTGCCCTTCACTAGAGGTCGAGAAATCAGCCGTCCCTACGAAGATATTATTGAAGAATGTTTACATTTGCGTGCCAAAGGATACAAAAAAGTTACTCTTCTTGGTCAAAATGTCAATTCATACGGCGCAGACCTCATCTTGGGCAAGGAAAATGTACAAGTCATGAGAGATATTGATAAAACGTACTTTGATCAACCAACAACCAACAACATACAGCCAACAACATACATTTCTTCAATCCGCGCAAAGTTCACGTACAACGGAAGGAATGTCGAGCCTGTTTACGTGAAGCATTTAGGAAAAATGCGAATCCCAACACTCTTTCCCTACCTCTTGGAAGACGTGGCACGAATGGGTTTTGAAGAAGTGAATTTTATGTCTTCGAATCCGTGGGATTTTTCTGAAGAACTTATTGAAATGATTGCAACATACCCCAACATCTCTCGTCGAATTCACTTACCCGTACAGTCTGGAGACGATATGGTTTTGAAGCGGATGAATCGCTGGTACACCGCAAAGGAGTATCTCAATATCATTACGCATTTAAGAGAAAAAATTCCAGATATCGTAATTACCACAGATATTATTGTTGGATTTTGTGGAGAAACGGATGAAGAGTTTGAGAATACGATAAAGCTAGCAAAGCAAGTGGGGTACGATCAAGCTTTCATATCCATGTACTCTGAACGCCCCATGACCGCAGCTACAAAAGTACTCAAAGATGACATCCCTCATCCCGTCAAAAAGGCTCGCTGGGAAAAACTAGATAAAATCATCAATGCGAAATATCGAAATCAAGATTGATTTGCTATTGCGAGAAGAGTTTCTTTGTTTTCAGGATGGCACGCAATAAAAGGATACTTTTTCTTGGGGTTTGAAAGATCAAAAACCACTGAATTGCCCTCCCAATCATACATTTCGTACCCTATTTCGTTCAAAATGAGCTTGCAAGGAGCGATATCCCAAATACTACATCCAATAAGAATCACTGCTCCTGCCACATGCTCCGCAAGTAATCCAAACTCTGTCCCTGCACACCCACTCATGCGTATAGCACGAAATAAGGGAAGAAACTGTACGAGTTTTTGATGAATTCCGCGTTCAATATCGTCTTGATACGAAACGGAGGTGTAGAGAAAGGTATTTTTGAGCTCTTTTTTCACCATGACCATTGGCTTCGATTCTCCATTCTTATGCACATTGGCACCTTTCCCAATTTCTGCCGAATAACACACATCTGTTTCGGGAATATAGATTATTCCAGAAGTTAATACTCCGTTTTTAAAATAGGCTATTAATGTACAGTAATCAGGCGATCCAGTTGCAAAATTGCTTGTACCATCTACAGGGTCAATAACAAATGTATGTATTCCTTTCTGAATGAGATTTTCTTCTCCAATAAATCCAATTTCTTCTTCAGGAATGTTTTGGTCTAGAAGTGATTTTGTAATGATGTCTTTGATGATTTGCTGAGATTCGACATCTGCCTTTGTCACAATGTCATGATGACTCGTTTTATCTCGAATAGAAAGCTCGCTATCGTGAAAGTAAGTACGAAGAGTTTTCCCTGCTTCGCGCGCTGCGCGCTCCATTATTGCAATCATACGAGTGATTATAGCACGCATTCTACCCCCGTGGTACAATACTCATATGAACGTACTTATCACCGGTGGCGCAGGTTTTATCGGATCTAACTTTATCCATTACTGTATGAAAAATCATCCCGAG
>CALESU010000188.1 GCA_937914905.1 uncultured bacterium | reverse complement strand
ATACCCCAACACCCACCAGCACTCCCACGCGAGCTCCCACTAATACTCCGACCCCCTCACCAACTCACACCATAGTCCCCACATGGACTCCTGTTCCCACATGGACTCCTGTCCCTTCAGCAACTCTTGTCCCACCAACAAAAACCCCCAGACCTACTCGAGTGCCACAGCTTACGGTAAATGATCAACCACCTGGGTTTAATCCATGGGCTGCGATGCTCATTCCGTTTGCACTCGTTCTAGCAGGACTAGCACTGTAAGACTAAGGTTTTGTGAGTAAAATCAAGAAGGTCTCGCTCGCTGATTACTTCTCGTTGAAGAGTTTAATGAAGGCTTCTTTGGGTATCTCCACGGTCCCGATCATTTTCATTTTCTTTTTTCCTTCTTTCTGTTTTTCCAAGAGTTTTCGTTTTCGACTATAATCTCCGCCACCCACCATTTTACTTCCATGCGTCAATACATCTTTTCGGAATGCAGAGATACGCTCTGATGCAATAATCCGCCCCCCGTAATGTGCTTGAATTTTAACTTCAAACTGCTGGCGGGGAATAAGTTCTTTTAATCGCTTTGTTAAAAATTGTGCCTGCTCTTGCGAACGTTCTTTTACCACAATCTGAGAAAATTCATCCACGGGATCTCCATTGAGAAGTAATGCAAGTTTGTCTGCATCCGCCAAGCGATACCGTACGAGCTCCCAATCAAATGAAGCATATCCTGATGTTACCGATTTGAGTGTATCAAAAAAACCCGAAATCATTTCCGAAAGGGGCATTTCATATTCCAAAGTCACCTGATTTTTGTTATCCATCGTAATAAAATCGGAACGATGTTCCTCACACAACTTCATTACGTTTCCCACGAAAGCTTGAGGACATATAATCATCACACGAGCAATCGGCTCATGATATCCTTGGGCATCTAACCGATAATCCACTTGAGGTGGGGTCAAAACAAGGCTGAGATTGTATTCTCGCTCCAAACGCTCCCGAACTACATCAGCATGCAAGAGTCCTAAAAATCCAACCCGAAAACCGGCTCCAAGCGCTTGACTATAGATCGGATTATATTCGAGAGCTGAGTCAGTCAAATATATTTTATCGAGTGCTTTTTTGAGATTTTCATAATCTGCAGGATCGGTGGGGAAGAGGGAAGCAAACACCATAGGGTGTACCACGCGGTACCCAGGAAGAGCAGCGTGATGTGAAGGAATTACGATTGTATCTCCGACTCGAACATTATGAATATCTTTTAAGTTGGTTACGATATAACCGATCTCACCCGCACTGATCTCCTTTTTCATAGTGAGTTCAGGGGTGAAAATGCCCACTTCTGTAGCTTCAAACTTGACGTCTCCTATGGCAAGCTTTAAGGGCTCAAGAGAACGTGCTGTCCCTTTAAATACCCGAATAAATGCTATGACGCCCTTATGTTTATCAAAGTATGAATCAAAAATAAGCCCTTCAAGTGGGGCCTCTGCATCATATGAGGCCGGTTCTGGGATACGCGATATAATTGCTTCAAGAATCTTCTCAACGTTTTCTCCTGTTTTTGCGGAAATGGGAATAATTTCTTCCTTTGTGACCCCCAGGAAATCAATAATTTGTTCCGTAATTTTTTCCACTTCAGCATTCGGCATGTCTATTTTATTGATCACGGGAATGATGGTAAGATTTTTTTCAAGAGCCTTGTACGTGTTTGCGATTGTTTGTGCTTGGATTCCCTGTGTTGCATCAACCAGTAAAATAGCGCCTTCCACACATGCTAAAGTTCTATCTACTTCGTAAGAAAAATCCACATGCCCTGGAGTGTCAATGAGATTGAGAATGTATTCATGCGAATTGTCTGTCGAATAATTCATCCGAACAGGCGCAAGCTTTATAGTAATTCCCCGTTCCCGAGAGATGGGATTTCGGTCCAACATCTGTTCTTCATGCCTATTTTTGTCAATTGTCCCTGTCATTTCCATCAAACGATCAGCAAGGGTTGACTTGCCGTGATCTATGTGGGCGATGATTGCGAAGTTGCGGATTTGTTTTGACATAGAATGATATATTAACAGAAAATCGGTTTTTTGTCTCAGGAAACATAGCTGTGAAGATTTGGGAGATTGCTTTTCCCAAAAAATATACAGCGAAGGTACTCCGAAAATAAAAGCATGCTTCCAGGACTATTATATTATCCTTATAGTAGTAGCCCCTGAACCCTGTCCCCACTGATCTCCGTGAATCACTATAAGTTTACCTCTTCGTGCTTTGAGCATGTCATGCTTTTGGAGGAGGAGTGCGGCTCGCTTGAGTTCTGATAGAGTGACTTCTTCAACATCAGTGAATCCAAATATAAAAGGAATTACTGCAAAATTGACAGAGAGGCTTTCACAAACTTCCGTGTTGGGAGTTAGGGTGAAAATGGGCACTTTCGGTCGATACCGAGCAAGTAATGTCGCTGTAAGTCCTGTCTGGGTGAATACCAGAAATCCATCTACTTTTTGATTTGCTTTCACATAATCTAAATACAGATCATATGCAGCGTCACAAATGAG
>CALESU010000187.1 GCA_937914905.1 uncultured bacterium | reverse complement strand
TTTTTATAACAACCCTATTTGGAGCAAAAACTCACGTTCGTATTAAAGATAATGTCACCACTTTGGTGTCCCTCATCCCTTCATTAGAGAAAATGACGTACGAACGGTTGGTGAAAGAGGGGCTCTTCCCTCAGAACCCGGACAGTATCCGGAAGTATTATGCTATGATCATCGGGCTAGCCACGATATCTTTCAATCTTCCTCTTATTATTTCCGCCGGTATATTTGGGAGGATCATGCCAAAGAAAACTCTTGAGGGGGTGCGCGGTGCCATGATTGCACAATCACTTAAAAACTTCCTTTCATCTCAAGAACGCCAGCTCGCATTTCAAGCAGACAAGCAAATGATGTTTGAAAAACTCCTGCCCTACGCGATTGCGTTTGGCGTGGAGAAGATTTGGGCGAAGCGATTTGAAGATCTGAATCTAAAGTCTCCTGATTGGTATCAAGGCGCAGATGGCAGGGCATTTACCGCAGGAGCTCTCACAAACAGCATTCATTCATCCTTTTCTCCTGCGTTGAGTCGTGCCACGGCAACTGCGACCACGTCAACTTCAGGATTTTCTTCGGGGATGAGTGGGGGTTCGGTGGGTGGTGGTGGAGGTGGCGGGGGAGGCGGGAGCTGGTAAAATAGAAGCATGAGTATAGTCCCGGAATTTACCTCGCAAGATAAGATAGCTCGTGTTGAGCTAGCTAAAGAATATTTTCGAAATATTCCCAAAAACACAGAATTTATCTTGGACGAACAAGTCCCAAAAATTTCTGAAACAATGGGAATTTCTCAAGAAATTGTTTTCCATATTCTTTCACGTCCTCCTGTCCAGATGTACCCTGAGGTTGCTGAGAGAATTGTACAAATAGGTGAAAGCGGAGCTTTCCCGATCATTTTGACGCAAGGGAATCTTGGCACATACGACATGAGACAAGAAATGAAAGATCCTTATGCGATTGGGTTTCAACCCCTAAAGATTATTGCCTCAGGTCTTGAAACGGTAATGCTCCCTTATGCAGATAGAGTTTATGAGGCGGGGCTTTCTCCGGTTATGGGAGGAGCTAATAAACTTAGTCCACAAATCTTACAGCGCATTTTTTCTCTGGCTATGAGAAATGGAATTCATGACATTATTGCGGCAGATGATATGGGGGAAAATCTTGAAACGCTTGGGAATTCTGTAAATTCTTTTGGTTATTCTAATGGACTCACATTTCGTCCCTACTGGGTAAATAGGAAGGATGATCCATACCCCAGAACATATCCGCTCTTGCACCGTGCACGCTCGCTTACGGAGATTCCTATTATTCCGGGTGCGCTCTATTTGCTTGATTTAGACAGAACAATGATCGATACCGATTCTATGAAAATTGCTCTCTGTCAACAGTTTGCTCAGCCTTCTTTCAATTGATAGGGTGCCATGATACAATATCTTCATAGTGCGTTTGATCCCGTAGCTTAATTGGATAGAGCATCAGATTGCGGATCTGAAGGTTGGTGGTTCGAGCCCACTCGGGATCACAAAACAGAAAAAATGTAAGGCCCGTAGTTCAACGGTAGAATAGAGGTCTCCAAAACCTTTGATGAGGGTTCGATTCCTTCCGGGCCTGCCATC
>CALESU010000186.1 GCA_937914905.1 uncultured bacterium | reverse complement strand
TAATAATCGAAGTATTATCCTCTTTGGTTGTGATGCGAACTCGTGCGGTATCGATCTGCTTCATAAGATTTTCCGGCGTATCATCTGCAACAATTTTGCCGTTATTAATAAATAAAATCCGGTCACACACTTCCTCAACTTCTGGCATATTATGACTGGTAAAAATTACAGAAAGATTCTTTTTTTCACGCTCTTCAAGTATGAAATCACGCACGAGCTTTGCCACTTCAGGGTCAAGACTTGCGGTGGGTTCATCTAAAAGGAGTACTTCGGGCTCATTAATAAATGACTTTGCAAGATTTACTCGCGTAAGTTGTCCCGCGGAAAGTTCACTCAATGGTTTATCCAGAAGTTTTTTTAAGCGAAACGTTCGAACAATTTCATCTATTCTCTGACTACGATTGGATAAGTCATACAAAAAAGACGTGTAGTTCAACACCTCGTGAACCGACAAACTCCAGGGAAGATTCGTGTAGGTGGATGAGAAATTTACTTTTTCCAAAATGGCCTCACGATGTGTGGCAAGATTTTGATCAAAATAAGAAATACTTCCTGATGTGGGGGTCAAAACGCCAAGCAACATTTGGATTGTTGTCGTTTTCCCCGCGCCATTGGGGCCCAGGAGACCGAGTATTTCACCTTTTCCCAACCGAAAAGACATATGATCTACCGCAAGAAAACCTTTCGTCTTGTGTCCAAAGCGCTTGGTAAGCTCGTATACGGTAACTGCATCCATTTTTCCATTATAAAGGTGGTGGTATAATTATGCAATTAACCTCCGTTATGAAACCACAACTTAGCATCGTAATTCCCACACTCAATGAAGGGAAGTATATTTCTCCACTTTTAAAAGATCTTACTCGTCAAACGGAGAATGATTTTGAAGTGATTGTGATCGATGGGAAATCGGAAGACTCAACGAGAGAGCTCATCACTTCGTTCCAATCAAAATTGAATATGCGCATATTTCAGTCACCGAAGCGTAACGTATCTCTCCAAAGAAATTTGGGAGCCAAAAAAGCAAAATCAGACATCCTCTTGTTTATCGATTCCGATATGCGAATGGAAAAGAATTTTATTAAAAAATTGACACGAGAAGTGCATGAGTCAAAATACCTCATATATCTTCCCAAGCACGTTCCTCATGATGGCCTTCCCCCAGACGAACTTCTTTATAGTGTTCTTTCATTTTTAGTAGAAGCTTCCAATCTCAGTAACAAGCCATTTGCCTATGGTCCCGGAGTGGTGTTTTACAAATCTTTTTTCCACGCTCTTGGCGGGTATGATGAAAACATTTTTGTTTATGAAGATCACGAGATTATCCAACGAGCAAAAGTTCGTGGAGTAACTGCAAAACTTCTTCCCGATCTTGAACTTGGATTTTCATTCCGTCGGTTTAAAAAAGAAGGAAGAGTTACCGTACTAAGTAAATATCTTCGTGCAACGATTGCTCTTTTGTCGAAAGGTACCGTGGACAAATCCATTTTTACCTATGACATGGGAGGGCATGCAAAGTATTTAATTCAACAGAAAAAAGAGTTTAATTTAGGCGAAGAAGTAACTAAATATGTGAAATCACTCAAAACACTTCTCGAACAAACTTCTTGAATTATGTCTTATTTGACCGTTACGCTTTTTGCGAGGTTTCGTGGTTTGTCTGGATCAAATCCTTTCTCAAGTGCTAGATAATACCCTAACAATTGTGCAATCACCACTTGAGGGATGATACTTGCATCATCACAATGAGGAACTGTAATCCAGTGATCGTACACGGGATTATTGACACTTGAAACACCAATCACAAATGCTCCGCGCGCCTTTACTTCGTGTGCAGCAGACAGTGTGTCGTGATATGTTTCATCTTGGGGATTATAAAGAATGACTGGTGTATTCTGGGTGATTAATGCAATAACACCATGCTTAAGTTCGCCTGCTGCAAATCCTTCGGCATGGATATAAGAAACTTCTTTGATTTTCAGTGCAGATTCAAGTGCAGCTGCATACGAAATTCCTCTTCCTAAAATGAAAATATGGTCATGCGAGGAGATGGTTTTTGCTAAATCACGGATTTTTATTTTATTGCGAATGATATCTACTACAGCGCGAATCGCATCTTTTAATTGACGAATT
>CALESU010000185.1 GCA_937914905.1 uncultured bacterium | reverse complement strand
TCCTTGAGTCTGCATTAAAACAAGGCAAGAAGCGCTTTCACCATATTTCTACAGATGAAGTATTCGGCGCACTTCCCCTTGATACCACAGAAAAATTTACCTTAGAAACTCCCTACGATCCGCGGAGTCCTTACTCTGCTTCAAAAGCGGGATCAGATCATTTGGTTCGTGCGTATTTTACAACGTACGGACTTCCTATCACTATCTCCAATTGCTCCAATAATTACGGCCCATATCATCACCCCGAAAAACTCTTTCCTCTTGCGATAACCAATCTTCTCGAAGGAAAAAAAGTACCCGTTTATGGAGATGGACTCTATGTGAGGGATTGGCTGTATGTGGAAGATCATTGCCGTGCAATTGATCATATTCTCACTCGTGGCACAATCGGAGAAACATATCTTGTGGGTGGATTGACGGATGATATTTCGAATCTAGATGTGATAAAAAAAATTCTCGCGATTATGGGCAAAAGTGAAGATATGATCGAATGGGTCACGGATAGACCAGGACACGATCGCAGATATGCTATTGATTGGAGCAAAACAAAAGAGGAGCTCGATTGGGAACCTCTCTTTGATTTTGAGACAGGGCTTGAAAAAACGATTCAGTGGTATCGAGATAATGAAGATTGGTGGAAACCCTTACTATGAAAATCGCACTCACCGGGGCAAGTGGTATGATGGGGTCACGATTCATTGAGTTGAATGCTGGCGCCCACACAATCATTCCTTTTTCGAGCACTGATCTCGATATCACCGATGAATCTAAAACTGAAGAGATCTTGGCGCGCACAGACTTCGATATTCTGCTTCATCTTGCTGCATACACAAATGTTAATGGGGCTGAACTTGAAAAGGAAAAGGCACATGCGATAAATGTAAATGGTACGAGAAATGTGTTTAATGCGGTGCAAAACCTGAAAAAACAAATGATATATATTTCCACTGATTTTGTATTTGATGGGAAATTGCCACCATTTGATGAGCTGAGTACGCCGTCTCCTGTAGGATATTACGCTGAGACAAAATATGAAGGTGAGAAAATTGTCGAAAAAAACGCCATGATCGTCCGAATAAGCTATCCCTACGGATATTCCTCGCCCATAAAACAAGATTTTATGTGGAAAATGCAATCACTTCTATCTGAGGGGAAAACACTCAATATGATAACTGATTCAGCAATGAATCCCACGTTCATAGATGACGTTGTGTCGGGGTTATATTATCTTGCAACTCATTATGAACCTACTATATATCATTTAGTAGGGAGTAAGTCGTACACTCCGTTTGAAGTAGGAACTATCATTGCAAAACGATACGGATTTTCGTCCGAACTCATTCAACCAACTACATTTCAAGAGTTTTCAAAAGGAAATGCACCTCGTCCACAGTACTCAATAATCACCTCTACTCGAAACACATTTCAACCCATGCGAAACTTTGAAGAAGGCCTTGCCCTTCTTAAGACCTGATTCTTGTTTTTTTCAGGCGAGTAAAGTATGATGTACAGGTATGACTATTACATTTATCGGACATGGGTATGTAGGCCTTGTAACAGCCTGTGTCTTTGCTGATTTTGGAAACAAGGTATGGGTTGTAGGACATACTCCAGAAAAAATTAAACGGCTTTCTGAAGGTGATCCGCTTATTTATGAACCCGGTTTAGCCGAACTGCTCAAAAAAAATCTGGAGGCAGGAAGACTTCGCTTCACAAAAGATTTCGATAAGGCCATTCCTGAGTCTGAAATAGTGTTTATTGCAGTAGGCACTCCTCCCAAACCAAATGGTGAGGCTGATCTTTCAACGGTTCTTTCAGTAGCCGAACAAATTGGAAAAAATCTGAAAAAAGGATTAACGGTAGTTTCGTGTAAAAGTACCGTCCCTGTGGGGACAAACTTAAAAGTAGAAGAAATCATCACTCGCGTGATGCCACAAGGAGCAGAGCTTGCCGTAGCTTCTTGTCCTGAATTTTTGCGTGAAGGAACGGGCATCAACGACACACTTTATCCTGACCGCGTGGTAATAGGATCTCCTTCAAAACAGGCAGTTGAAAGATTACTAGAGCTTCACAAACCATTGCCAGGTGAACGAGTTATCACAGACCTTGCGAGTGCAGAAATCATCAAATATGCATCGAACGCCATGCTTGCCACGAAAATTTCATTCGCCAATCTTATTTCGCTTTACGCAGAAAAAACGGGTGGAGATATTGAAACGATCATGGACGCAGTTGGCTTTGACAGTAGAATCGGAAGGAAATTTTTGTACCCGGGTATTGGCTATGGTGGTTCTTGTTTCCCCAAAGATGTAATGGCGCTCATTGAGACGGGGAAAAGCTTAGGAGTTGATACAGAACTATTAGATTCAGTCGAACGAGTCAACAAAACAGTGCGGGAAAATTATATTGCTAAAGTACTCAAACACGCGACAGGGAAAAAACTAGGAGTTTGGGGCTTGAGCTTTAAACCCAATACTGACGACATACGATTTGCCCCATCACTGCATATTATTCGCGCACTTCTTGAGAAAGGATTTCAGATAACTGCGTTTGATCCTGCAGCAACTGAAAACGTCAAGCGCGCTCTGGGAGATGGAATAACGTATGTTGAAGACATGTACGACGCGACTGAAGGTGCAGACGCTCTCCTTATTTTCACTGAGTGGAATGAGTTTAAGCATGCAGATCTCAACCGATTGAAAAAACAATTGGTGACTCCCCTTATTATCGATGGGAGGAATCTGTATGAGCCGACTCAGATGAAGAAACTAGGATTCCGCTATATTTCCACAGGAAGACGAGTCGTATAAGAATTTACAAACAACATAGATTTCCACGCGTATGCACATTCTGATTACCGGAGGGGCTGGATTTATCGGATCTCATTTGGCCAAAAAATACATCTCAAATGGACACCAAGTAACTGTTGTGGACAATCTCATCACAGGATCTATTCGCAATCTCAAAGAAATTCCTGCTGAAAAATTGACCTTCATTCAAGAAGATGTTTCCACTTTTTCATTTCCTTCGGTTCCTTTTGTCGACATTGCATTCAATCTTGCGTCCCCCGCTTCCCCTATTCAATACAAAAAACATCCTGTTGAAACATTACGCGCAAATGCGGAAGGGAGTTATCGATTACTCGAGTTTGCGAGAAATGGCGGATGTAAACGTGTAGTTCTTGCGTCAACTTCTGAAGTATACGGAGATCCTCTCGAACACCCACAAAAAGAAACATACTTCGGGAATGTAAATTCTGCAGGGGAACGATCATGCTACGATGAGGCAAAAAGATACGCGGAAGCAATCACTATGACGTACTTCACGACCTATCAGATTCCCGTCCGAATAGCTCGCATCTTCAACACGTTCGGTCCTCACATGGAGCAAAATGATGGGCGAGTGGTTTCAAACTTCATCACGCAAGCTTTAGCTGGAAAAGACATCACGATCTATGGCGATGGTTCCCAGACTAGATCGTTCTGTTTTGTTTCCGATTTAGTTCGTGGTTTGGAGCTTCTGGGCGAAACAGAAGGAATAGACGGAGAAATCATCAACCTCGGAAATCCCAATGAAAAAACCGTTCTAGAACTTGCCAACCTCATTAAAGACATGACACGCTCTTCATCTCAAATCGTCATGCGCCCCATTGGCAAAGATGACCCTAAAAAACGAAAGCCAGATATCTCAAAAGCTCATAATATGTTACGTTGGGAACCGAAAATAGATCTTCATGAAGGACTAATGCAAACAATTGAGTACTTTCAAAAAGAAATTACGCTATAATTCCCTATGCGCTCTGCTGTAATCATCTTGCCCACCTTCAACGAGAAAAAGACCATTGACACGCTGATTCATCATATTTTTGAAGTTGCAGCAACTATATCCAATTGGAAGCTTGAGGTTTTAGTTGTAGATAGCTCTTCGCCTGATGGCACTGCAAATACGGTAAAAGCTCTTCAAAAAAAATACCCACATCTATACCTTATCACAACGCCTAAAGAAGGGTTGGGAAAGGCATATATCCGCGGATTTTCTTATGCACTGGAGCACTTGAAGCCCTTCGTACTTTTTGAGATGGACTCAGATCTTTCACATAATCCAAAAGATATTCCTCTTTTTCTCAAAAAAATTGAAGAGGGTGCAGATTTGGTTGTGGGATCTCGCTATATACCGGGGGGATCAATTCCTTCTAATTGGGCATTCCAAAGAAAACTATTTTCAGTCGCCGCTAATTGGTTTGTGCGTCTTGGTTTCATGAAGTTGCGAGTTACCGAGTGGACCAATGGATATCGTGCGATCCGTAGCTGGCTTGTCACCAAGCATTTGAAATCCCTTGAAAATTATACCGGTTATGTATTTCAAGTGGCATTTTTAGATAAAGCAATCAAATCAAAAGCACGAATCGCAGAAATCCCAGTAAAATTTGTTGATCGAATAGAAGGTGCGTCTAAAATCGACTCTTTTGAGTATATTTTTCAAACCGTATTATACGTATTGCAACACTCCCCTTTCATTAAATTTTGTATTGTGGGAGGGATGGGATTTATCGTTGACTTTGGATTTGCATATATATTTATAAACTCGCTCCACTTGCCGAAAGTTCTTGCAAATATGGTGAGTGCAGAAATTGCAATCATTTGCAACTTCATGTTAAACAACTACTGGAGCTTTGCACACAAGAGAATTCACCGTTCTGGGTCCATAATCCTCAGTTTGATGAAATTCAATCTCGTTTCATCTGGCTCAGTGATAATCCAAGGAGTAGGGATGTGGCTCGCCCTTAGCATTTTAGGAGACCATATCATTTCTTTAGGAGCGATCGAATTTCATTCGTGGATTCTCTACAAGGTGTTTATCATTCTTCTCGTAATCATTCCTTACTCATACTTTTTCTACAATCGATTCGTGTGGAGGGAAAAGTAGAAGTTGTTATTGTTCTTCCACGTAATCTCCAGAGATCCATCCAACCGTACCATCCTTGAGGGTGATTTTGTACCAACCAGATTTAGATTCAGAAAATAAGTACTCTTCTTTTGGTTTCACTTGATCTATCTGCTTTGCACTCGTATTTGGTTCTTCACGAACATTGAGAAAGCCTGTGGGTGTGTCAAGAATTACGATCCTTGCACCTTCTTTTTGCGCAGGCTCTTCTGTTGGTTTTAAATCTGCCTCCAGCGTTGCTTCTGCCGTGGCCCCCTTCATAACAACATCGAGAGTTTGATGGGCCGAATCAACGGCAAGTTTTATTTGGACTATCACTTCGTAACCCTTGGGAACTACAATCTTTTGAGATCTGCGGAAGAATCCAGGAAGAGCCACGGTGAGTTCGTGCTCACCTATGGGGACATCTTCAAGACGCGTTGGAGCAATCCCTTTTTCATCAGTATTGAGAGAGACGACAGCTCCTTGGGGTTCGGTAATCACCGATACTGCGCCAAACTCTCCTTTTGGCTTTGATTTGAGCTTTGACAAGGTGATGACTTCCCCAGCTGACGTAACTTCAGAGGTGCCAAGCTCACGAGCCACATAAGTCAAGGAATTTTCAGAGACCAGCGCTTCTCCTTCCCATGCAACTGTTTTGGAATCTGCCCCTTCCGGAATAAGTTTTATTCGGTAAGTACCCGGTTTCATTCTGGCTTCATAGGGAGTTTTCCCTGTTGCAACATCATCAATGAATATTCCTGCGTTGGGAGATGATAACACTTTGAGTCTACCCGTTTGAGAAGGAAGGTCAAACACAAAAAACCGTATCACCACAACAAGGACAAAAATGCCAAAAACTAATCCGATGATTCCTAATTTTTTTTTCATACTGTACCTTCTTATTCTATCAACTCAAGAACGGATTGCAACATTCCTCCCTTGTTGCATTTGGATTCCATGCTGTATCATAAATCATACATTTATGTTTAGAGTGCTCAAAAAAATTCTCCCCTATTTTACCTTGCTCTTTTTTTTATTGGTCATTTCCATTTTGGCACGCTCCTTTTTATCCCGTAATCCCCACGTTGTGGAAGAGGGTGATTTCCAATTATTTATGTTGGGATCCATGATGTTTGTAGGGTATTACATCAATCGCATTTCCCCACGAACAATCATCCCCTCCTTCGTGTGGGCAATTTTTGCCGGAATGTCTTTACAACCGGTGCTCGCTTTTTTCATAAAAGATATTTCTGCGATCAAGGGCATTATGGAAGTGTTTGCGGCGATTATCTTATTTGCGGGAGGCTTGGAAATTCCCTTTCGAAACTTTCAAAAATGGTTTATTCCCATTGCTTCTTTATCCCTACTGGGCGTGGTCATCTCCTCGATTGGGTTTGCTTTCATCATATATCTCTTAACCATCCTCACCGGAAATTTTAGCATAGCACTTATCCCCTCAATCCTTATTGTTGCAGCAGCTCTTGCCTCCACAGACCCTACAGCAATTATTCCCACACTCAAGCATTTAACCTTTCGCAAGCCACAACTCAAACAAATCGCAATCGCCGAATCTGCACTCACTGACGTTAGCGGAAGTATTTTTACCCGATTTCTGTTACTCGCACTTATTTCCGTACCGATCGTACAAACGAGCATATTCCCCTACTTTGTTCCCCTCCTTCAAAAAAGTACCTATGATGCATTCGCCTTACAAATTATCTCTGGCGTGGTGGTAGGATATTTTGGTTATGCATTGCTTAAAAAGTTTTACTACCGGCAGTCCGGAGATGAGGAGGCTGATCCTGCGCTCGTTCTTTCTGTTCCCATATTCACGTTTGTTTTAGGAAATGTATTAGGAGGAGCAGGTTTTCTTGCCGCATTTATCAGTGGTTTACTTACAGATACAATAGGAGGGATAAAAAAGGTTTCACATTTTTACGACAGCATTCTTAACCATCTCATAAAACCATTCATTTTTATCGTGCTAGGAGCTCTTGTGCCCGTAAGTACGCTCATTGAACTTGCACCGATAGGCATAATGTCGGGACTTCTTTTTATGTTTATTCTTCGTCCTTTGGTGGTTTTTATTTCTCTATTACCATGGCTGATCCAAGGAAATTTTCAAATCAAAGATCTTCTTTTTTTAAGTTTTATTCGCGAAACAGGGATAATTGCTGCCGTTCTTATTGTCATTGCGGCAACATATGAGATTATCCAATCAGATTTTGTCATTGCAATTGGGATGTGGGTCATCTTGCTAACTCTCATTCTCGAACCCCCTCTCACTCCTTTTTTGGCCAAGAAAATCGGCGTTGCGTATGATGAGGACCCTCCCTCTTCGTGAATAGTTATGATATCATTGAAGCCATGCTAAAAGCAGAGATCACGAAGCTAATTAAAATAGCGCTGGAAAAATGTTCCTTCCCTTCAGACGGACTTGTGGTCACTGCACCCACTCAAGAATCATTTGGTGATTATGCGACTTCACTTCCCCTACAACTTGCAAAAACCCTTAAAAAATCTCCCATGGAGATTGGACAAAACATATGTGATGCTATAGGAAAAACAAAATAAAAAAAAAAATGTGAAGTAGTAAATCCTGGATTTATCAATAT
>CALESU010000184.1 GCA_937914905.1 uncultured bacterium | reverse complement strand
CGCATTCTTGGTAAGAATGAGGTCGTGGGTCCGATTCCCACCTCGGGCTCAAGTAAAATTCTCTCATTTTGACCGATTAAAACTGGTCCGTGCTATAGTATTCATATGGATGACGAACAAGACTCTTCTTCTCGTAAAAAGAAAGAACCCAAGCAGTCGATCCCTTTTTTAGCATATGTGAAAGCGATATTTTTGTTGCTCATAATAGGCTTAGGAGTTGTAGGAGTGAGCTTCATGTCTCAAAAGCAGTTAGAGAACACTGTAGAGGCCCCTTCCAAAACATTAGAATCTGTGCTCGGGGTGCGCGACCAGATTTTGGGGATTGATCAGGTCAAAAAAGTAAGTGATGATTTGGGCCAAAAAGGGGTTTCAAAAACTATCGAAGGGATTGGAGAAGATATCAAAGGAACCGCCACACAAGCCGCTGAAACTGCGATGAAGGAAGCAACAGACTCCACTGTCGACTTTATCTATGACATGACCATTGTTCAGGTGATCGAAACAATGATAAAAAGCCTTCCGGAGCGGACGCGAGGGGAGTACATGGAACAGCTCTGCAAACCGTAGTCATCCTGCCTTGATTAACCGCGTTTTGTTTGGTATTCTTATATCCGCACTATGGACATCAAATACCTCGGACATTCTTCATTTCTCATAAAAACCAAGCAAGCAAAATTGGTAACAGATCCTTTTTCCCCCGAAAGTACCGGGCTCAAATGGGCAAAGCAAGAGGCAGATATCGTCACTATTTCTCATGAACACGAAGATCACAATTATCGAGAAGGAGTCAAAGGGGAGCCTTTAGTCATTTCGTGGCCAGGAGAGTTTGAGAAAAAGGAAGTTCGCATAACAGGATTTGCAACCTATCACGACGCGACAAAAGGCACGGAAAGAGGACAAAACGTGATGTATAAAATTGAAGATGAAGATATTTCCGTACTCCATTGTGGAGATTTGGGACATGTGATTGACGACGCATTGGTCGAAGAAATTGGAGCCGTGGACATATTGATGATCCCCGTCGGCGGAATTTATTCACTCGGGCCTAAAGAGGCAGTGAAGATCGTAAACTCGATCGAGCCCTCCATTGTGATCCCTATGCATTTTCAACAAGAAGGTTTACGCGCAGATGTATTTGGAGAATTGGCTGCACTCTCGCTCTTTTTACATGAAATGGGTGCAGAAGACGTGGCTCCTATCGAAAAATTGACGGTAAAAAAGGAATCTTTCAATCCAGATCAGGTGCAGATCGTAACCCTCAGTATCTAGTCTATGGCTCAATCTAGCTTCTACAAAACACCGCCTCACGATGCAGAGGCTGAACGTTCGGCACTTGGCGCCGTGCTTATTGACTCATCTGCCGTCTCTCGAATTGCTGAATTTTTACGCCCTGAGCATTTTTATGCGAGGGAGCACGTACTTATTTATCAGGCAATGCTTGACCTTTTCGAAAAGCAAAAACCGATAGATATTGTAACCTTGAAAAATCAACTTGCCGTCAATGCATCGCTCAAAGACGTGGGTGGGGCAAAATATTTATCAGAACTCTTGAATGCAGTGCCCACTTCCGCATATGTAGAACAATACGCACAGATTGTCAAATCAATGTATACGAAGCGTAAACTCATCGAAGTTGCATCTCGCTCGGTGGAAACCGCTTTTGAAAATACGGGCGACATTCAAGAGCTTATTGACGATGTGGAATCCTCCATTTACGCACTCGCTCAAGAGTATCAGCACCGGGATTTTATCCCCATGAAAGATATTTTGGTCGAAAGTTTTGCAAGGCTTGAGGAATTTATGAAAAGTGGAAAGTCGAACGGGATCCCCACTGGATTTCATGCGCTGGATCACAAGCTTGCAGGTCTGCATAAGTCAAATCTCGTGATCCTTGCTGCACGTCCTGGTGTGGGAAAAACAACATTTGCCCTCAATATTGCGATGCACGCTGCCATGAAAGAAAAACGTCCAGTGGGATTCTTTTCTCTGGAAATGAGTAAAGAAGAGCTTGTGGATAGACTTCTCGTGGGACAAGCAGATATTGATGCGTGGAGGCTCAAGACTGGAAAACTCTCTGACGATGACACAAAACGAGTGGTCGCCGCAATGGGAGAGCTTTCTGAGGCACAAATATTTATTGATGATACGCCGGGATTATCTATCCTCGAAATGCGTACGAAAGCACGAAAACTCAAAGCGGAAAAAGGCTTGGATCTTCTCGTGGTAGATTACCTTCAGCTTGCAACGGCGGGAAAAAAGTTTGAATCTCGGGTTCAAGAAGTGTCGTACATTTCTCAAAACTTAAAAAATCTTGCTCGGGAGCTCCAAATTCCTGTGCTCGCATTATCTCAATTGTCGCGTGCTGTGGAACAGCGGGGAGACAAGAGGCCAGTACTTGCCGATCTTCGCGAATCAGGTGCCATTGAACAAGATGCGGACGTCGTCATGTTTATTTACGCAGAAGATGACAGTGATGATCTTCTCGACTCAAGT
>CALESU010000183.1 GCA_937914905.1 uncultured bacterium | reverse complement strand
TGTTGAATGAAGAAAAGCCATTATTTAACCGTGCTCTGGAAGGTAACTATCCACCGGCTTCCACTTTTAAAATGATCCTAGCCACCGCGGGACTTGAAGAAGGGGTGATAACTCCTGAGGAGACCATAATGGATAATGGGTTCCTTGAAGCAGGTCCTCGGAAGTTTCATAATTGGTACTTTCTTGAATATGGAAGAACTGAAGGAGAGGTGGATATGGTGAAGTCTTTACAACGATCAAATGATATCTATTATTACCTTCTCGGAGGTAAATTGGGGCCAGAACGTATCAAGCGGTGGGCCGAACTCTTTGGGTTTCAAAATAAGTCAGGAATTGGATTAAATGAAAACGCCGGCATTATCCCTACTTCATTTTGGAAAGAGCAAGTACTCAAGGAGCGATGGTATTTAGGAGATACCTATAACTTATCAATAGGCCAGGGATATGTTACTGCGACCCCCCTGCAGGTGACGTATGCAACTGCAGCGTTTGCAAATAATGGATATTTGTGTACCCCTCAACTACTCAAGTCAAACTCGCTCGAAGCGCGAAATTGTACCAAAATCCCCATGTCAGAAGCAACGTACAACGTCGTTCGCCAGGGGATGAAAGCGGCCTGTGAACCTGGAGGAACGGGTCACCCTCTTTTTAATTTTCGAGTAGGATCATCTGAACAAGTAATCACAAAACCTCAAGAAAATGGCGAAGCAACGGGCGAAGCGAGCTTAGTGTTTACGGGCACTCCCATTTCCATAGGATGTAAAACGGGGACCGCAGAATCACATGCTGAGTCTGGCCGGCCGCACGCATGGTTTACTGCATTCGCTCCCTTTGAAAGTCCGGAAATTGCACTCACCGTTCTCGTTGAGGAGGGAGGACAAGGTTCAGATGTTGCAGCTCCAATCGCAAAAAAACTCTTGGAACTCTACTTTTCACGAACACAATAGATTGATTCTCTACACTCTCTCCGGTATACTAGAGCACGGTATGCGCATATTCTTTCTTTCTTCTGAAATAGAGCGTTCTGAAGATCTTTCTCAGTCTTTGATCTTCCAAGCAATTGAGTCTCTTGGATATACTATTACTTCTCAAAAGCCCTCATCTCAGGAAGTAACCTTTGCACAACTCATACATAAGTCTGACACATGCATATTCGAAGTAAATAAGCCAAATTACGAAGTGGGGCATTGGATCGAGTACGCACTTCAAGTAGGAAAGCCGACAATACTCCTTTTTCTGGACGAACATGCCCCAACTATTTATCAAGAAATCGAAGACGAGAAGTTATTGTTGCAAAGGTATAGTCCAGAAACCTGTCAAAACGCGATTCGCACCATGTGCGAGGTCGCACGTGATCGGAGAGACAAGCGCTTCAACTTTTTCTTAAGCCCTCGCTTACTCCATTATGTTGAGGAGACGAGCAAGGCGCAAGGAGTTACCAAGTCAAAACTCCTGAGAGACATGATATCTTCCCACATGCGCGCTCACCCGACCGATTAAAAACCTTTCATCTCCGCTCCTATGTGGCAGTACCATTCCTTCGATTGTGCGAAAAAGAAAGGGACATAGTTTGACTCTACCGAAAGTGAAAGACTCGTTTTATCTTCTTTACTCAATTCAACCATCTCGCAATCCGTTAAATCATTTTTTTTGTGCTCTTCCCAACCGACTACTCGCTTAATGTCATACCATTTCGTTTTTCTCATCTTAGCGTGGTCTTGATGGATGATGCTTTCAAAATCAACCAGCATGCGCTCGTAATCATGATATACGTCAAATGTTTTTTGATAATAGAGAGTTGCAACAGTGGAATGATGGGCTCCCAGATAAGAAGAGTTATTGCTATGCTCCGGATAGACTCCGATTATTTTGGGTGAACAAGGTTGGAGCTGATTTTTGAATTGTTCAGTGACTTCGGGGATTATGGCATAGTCTTCCCAAGAGCGCGAACGGATTTGTGATCCACTTCGCATAATGAAAACCTCATCGTATTGTTGTGCAACCCCTTTGAGAATATGTGCCTGCTCTCCCTCATATGTGGCAGATGAGGCATCCGCAAATGAACGCTCAAGATCTGATTCTAAAAAGGGGATTTGGAGCATGAGCGCATGTGCATTTCCCACTACAACAGACCATTCCACTTCATCCGTTTGCCCATATGGATAATCTTGAAACAACTTATAACCCGCAGATTCATCACCTCGCATACAGACTATAAACAAGATTTTTTTCATACCTGTTTTGATTGATACCATAATTGATAATGAGGTATCAATGGTGGCAAGTATAGGAGGGTGAGTTTAAAGACAAAATGACAGATTTGTCAGAAAAGTGGACGAGATTTGTATAGAAAGCAGGCAACCTATAAGGTATAATAAGGTAATGACAACACTTCCGAACGGGACAAGCAATTTGCCTCGATCGTCAAGCTTTGCCAGCCTCTTTAAAAAATACAGACTTAGGTCTGAAATCAAAACGCTCTCTGAATTTGGAGATCTTCTTGCCGAAGAAGGATTTGTATACGAAACGAGTATTTTTACCAAATGGCAAAATGGAGGGAGGGTTCCCAAAGACCGTAACGTAATCATAGCAATGTTGCGCATGTTTGCGAAGATGGGGGGAATGAGAAGGATAGAGGAGGGGAA
>CALESU010000182.1 GCA_937914905.1 uncultured bacterium | reverse complement strand
ATCTCAGAAGAACGTGCACAAAAACTCACATCTGCAGTACGTACTTTGCCTCACAAATATGCGTGGTATATAGGAAAACATTGGGATAATCCAGACGAATGGAAAGGGGTTCTCCTATTTCACAAAAATGCGACAAAGGGAAACGGGATGCGCTATATCCAAGAAAAACTCGGAATTCACAAAGACGAGACGATCGCAGTTGGAGACGGGGCAACGGACGTATCTATGTTTGATTCAGCGGGCTTAAAAATTGCGATGGCAAATGCGGTTCCCGAAATGATTGAAAAAGCAGATTATGTCGCGCCATCGGTTCGAGAAGATGGAATTATTGAAGTGATCCAGAAGTATGTGATTTCATCTTCATGATATTCCCCACATCTGCACGTATTTAGCAATATCAAACTTCCTCTTTAAGCCATTTGCATTCATGTATCTGATCTTTCCGAATATGGGCCGTTCAAACCACGCACGGTCATGTAAGCCTCCAATTGACCACGCGCATCCTACATATCCGTTTGGGTCTCTCCCGTCAAGTTCGTACTTATCGTTTAGATAGACTGCAATTTCCATCGCTTCTTGTGGCGACTTTGTCCATTCAAGAATTTTTTTTGCCCAGTACATGCGCATATATCCATGCATTTTTCCTGTCGATGTCATTTCCTTTTGCGCTGCATTCCAGATCGGGTCATGCGTTTTTCCTTCTTCAAACTCTTCTTTCAAGTACGTATATTCACGCACATCAGTAGCATGTACTATTAATGACTTCTTTGCCCACTCCGGAAAACCATCGAATGAATCGTATTCTGGATTATAGAAGCAATAATTATCAGCAAGTTCTCGGCGAATTATAAGCTCTTCGAGAAATGCCTCTTTATCGGTTTGAGGTGCATCGGAATGTTGCACTTCATATGCAATACGCTGTGCAGAAATATGTCCAAAGTGAAGGTACGGCGACAAATTTGAAAGTACGTCTTGCGTTGGGTCATTGCGTCCTTCTGCATAATCATAGGGCAGTTTTTTATGGATAAAATCGCGAAGCATTTGGTGAGCGGCTTTTTCTCCGGGGGTGATCCACGTTACGGGTTTGACAGATCGATTACAATTGAGCGATAGCTCTATTTCATCCCAATTTATGTTCTGAATTCCCGCGTGCGCGGGAATGACATGTACAATTTTAGCCGGATCTTGCGGAGATATCGGAGGGAAATTGGTCAAATAGGTTTTGAGTACTTTCTGAATTTTAGGACGAATTGTATAAGCTCCAAATTCTTGTTTGGAGGACGCTTCCCATACCGGAAAGATATTGTGAGCATCTACCTCAAACATCGGAACATTAATCTGGCTTGCAATGTCACTTCTCCATTTTTTACCCATTTTCAAGGGAGACATATCGGTAACAAGAGCTGAAACGTAATGCTCCGAAACAAGCAGAGGAATCTCAACGGAAGGATCTCCGAGTATGAGAATGAACGGAACATCAAGCTCTCGAAGGCGAGACTCAATTTCTTGTAAACCTTTGATCATAAAATCATACGCTCGCCACGTAGCTCCCGGAAAGTTTGGCGTGAGGACAAAAAACACCAGAAGAGGCTGTTGTGATTTCAGAGCGAGTTCTTGTGCAAAAAGGAGTGCCCAATTATCCCCCACTCTCTGGTCTCGGCTCATCCAGTATGCAACAGGGCCACTTGGTTTAACTGATCTTGTATTCATGTGGCGAACTCGCTCTTTTGCAACCATATCCATATTATAATGGGAACATGCCATTACCTTTCTTACACTTGTCTTCATCATGAGAAAAAAAGTAATCATAATTGGAGCCGGAATCGGAGGGTTGTCCGCGTCAATTCAACTTGCTCATGCGGGATTTGATGTCACTGTTCTTGAAAAAAGATCGGTTCCGGGGGGGAAAATCATTCAAATTAAGAAAGACGGCTTTACATTTGACGGAGGAGCAAGCTTCATCACGCTCACCAAGGTATATGAGGATTTTTTCAACTCCGTAGGTAAAAAACGATCTGATTATATACATTGGGAACAAATGAAGATAAACACTACGTTCCATTTCGCAAATGGAAAACTCTTCTCCCTTTTTTCCAATGAGGAAAAAGTTCGTCAAGAAATCGTTAAGCGATTCCCCGGAAATGAGGTTGGCTTTGATAGATTTATGAAAACAGCCGCTCGTATTTACTCCATTTTGTACGAAGGGCCCCAGTATGCCCAACGGAACTATCACAAGCTTATGGGATTTGATTATCTCTTAAATCCGCGTGCTATCCCCCACCTTGCGATTCTCAACATTCACAAAAGTTGGCAAAAACTAGTTCAAGAATGTTTTTCTGCACCCGAACTGCAAGCGGTATTTTCCTATCAAGCAACATTTATGGGAATGCATCCAAAAGATGCTCTTGCGACCTATTCGTTCCTCACGTGGGCAGAGATTAAAGACGGAATGTTCCAGGTTAAAGGAGGAACATATGGGATCGTCGAAGGATTTTATACTCTTGCAAAAGAATTGGGAGTACGTTTTATGTTTGATTCGGAAGTAAATGGTTTGGAACACTCAGGAAAGAATATTACGGGAGTCAAAGTTCACTCAGATGTCATTCCCGCAGATATCGTGGTTAGCAATACCGATGGAGCATATTTTTATCAAAAGCTCATTCCTCAGAAGCATAATAATCATTTCAAAGAACCGAAATTACGGTCAATGAAGCACACAAATAGTTACTTTACCATAAATCTCGGACTTTCTTCACGTTTGCCGGGCTTGGATCACCACACATTTTATATCGGGAAAGATTGGCCGGAATATTTTAACCTACTTTTCCAAAGTGGCTCTGTGCAAAAACTCTCAAATGCAAATTTATGCTATTATGTCATACAGCCTGTCTCAGAAGCAGATACCATGGCACCTCCGGGGAAATCTACCCTCTTTATCTTAGCTCCTGTTCCTGGATATGATCCCGGGTTTGATTGGGAAAAGTATGAAGATTCGTTTAAAAATATCATCTATGACAGTTTTCAAATGAGAAGTGGGATTAATCTTCGAGAACTGGTCGAAGTAGAGGAAATATACTCCCCTGCCCGCTGGGGCAAGGAGTTTAACTTATGGGAAAACATCATTTTGGGATTCTCACTCAACTTCTTCCAAATAAACAACTTTCGCATGCCCAATAAATCACGCGAATTTGACAATTTATATTTCGCCGGAACTTCAACTATTCCCGGTCCTGGACTGCCCCCTTGCATTACGAGTGGTAGGCTTGTTACTGAGCGTATTTTAGAACACGAAACCCCATGAAAAAACACGCAATAGTGATAGGTGCTGGATTTGCGGGTCTTGCATCTGCAGCGCTTCTTGCTCAAAAAGGATTGAACGTGACGCTCCTTGAAAAAAACGAATCACTTGGAGGGCGCGCCATGTCATTTTCGGCTGAAGGATTTACGTTTGATATGGGCCCTTCGTGGTATATGATGCCTGAGGTGTTTGACCGGTTTTTTGGGTACTTTGGTAAAAAAACATCGGATTATTACTCCCTCACCAAACTTGATCCTAAATATCGAATAGTGTTTGGAAAAGATGAAGTGGTAGATATGAGAGCCGACAATGAAGAAAATTACGCCTACTTTGAAAAGATTGAGCCAGGATCCAGTGCACGCATTCGTGCATATTTGGCAAAAAGCTCAGAGATGTATTCGCTTGCAATGCAGTATTTTGTGTACAAAAACTATGATTCGATCTTTGACATGATCGATCTCAAGTATGCGCGGGCCGGCCTCAAGCTCCCCTTCTTGGATACGATGGATTCATATATTTCTCGATTCGTAACATCCGAAAAACTGAAAAAAATCCTCCTCTACACAACAGTATTCATTGGAGGAGTTCCGAAAAATACACCCGCAATTTACACGCTTATGTCCCATTTAGATTTCAATGACGGCGTGTACTATCCTCAAGGAGGGATCGCGTCAGTGGTTGCTGGATTGGTCTCGCTATGTACAGAATTGAAAGTTGAAATTCGGACAAATGTACCCGTGGATCAGATTTTGGTAGAACAAGGAATAGTAAAAGGGGTGCAAGTTGGAGATGAACGAATTGAGGCAGATTATGTGATTTCGAATGCAGACTATGCGCACACGGAAATGGATTTACTCGAATCGCAATATCAAACATTTAACGCAACTTA
Source organism: uncultured bacterium (assembly GCA_937914905.1). Taxonomy (GTDB): domain Bacteria; phylum Patescibacteriota; class Microgenomatia; order UBA1406; family GWC2-37-13; genus UBA1450. The sequence continues at coordinate 2,927 of CALESU010000182.1, read as the reverse complement.
TTGGCAGAAAAAAACAATTGCTCCATCTGCGTTTGTGTTGTATTTGGGGGTCAAAGGAAGTATTCCTCAATTTGCTCATCACACGCTCTTTTTTACTCATGACTGGGAAGAGCATTTTGAAAAAATGTATTCGAATCTTTCTTGGCCAGACAAGCCATCCATGTATATATGCAACCCATCTAAATCGGATTCTACAGTCGCCCCCGAGGGATCTGAAAATTTATTTGTTCTCGTCCCGATTGCTCCTGGGCTTGAAGACTCACCTGAAATTCGCAAGACCTATCGAAATAAAATCATCTCAATGTTGGATGACACAATGGGTACAGATATCGCCAAACGTATTAAGTTTGAACGCATTTTAACGGTAAACGATTATAAAACGATGTACAACTCGTATCAAGGAACTGCGCTTGGCCTTGCGCCAACGCTCATGCAAACGGCATTTTTTAGACCTCCGAATCATTCAAAAAAAGTACAAAATCTATTCTTTGCAGGTCAAAATACCCTTCCGGGTGTGGGTGTCCCCATGGGGCTTATTTCAGCAGAACTTGCAGTTTCGCGCATCAAACTATGACAGACAAATCACAGATTTTTCGTCGCGGGAGTACCACATACTATTTCTCCAGTCTCTTTTTCCCTCCGGATCTCAAGGAAAAGGTGTTTACTCTCTATGCCTATGTACGAACCGCAGACGACTTTGTAGACTCAGTCCCTCAACAGAAAGATGCATTTTATGCGTTTGTAACAGAAACATGGAGCGCGTGGGAACGAGGATCATCAAAAAACAGCATTATTTCTGAATTTGTCGCATTAGCAAAAGAACATGCCTTTGAGCGCGCATGGGTTGAGGCATTTTTAAGCGCAATGGAGTCTGATTTATCTATTCACACCTATGAAACGTTTGAAGACTTAGAACGCTACATGTATGGGTCTGCAGAAGTAATTGGTCTTATGATGGCGCGCCTTATGAAACTCCCCAAAGAAGCAGAAGAAACGGCACGTTTGCAGGGCAAAGCGATGCAACTCATCAACTTTATTCGAGATATAAAAGAAGATATTTCATTGGGACGTATGTATATTCCTCAAGCAGATCTTGCGCGTTTTGGTATTACGTCGAATGCTATTGCAAAAGATATGCGTTTATTTACTTCGCTTGTTACATTCGAACTAAATCGATATCGAGAAATACAGCACGGAGCCGAAAAAGGATACCACTTCCTTCCCTATCGATACCGAGTGCCAATCCGCACCGCGTCTGCCATGTATGAGTGGACGGCTGACTGCATTGAAAAAGACCCACTGATTGTGTTTGAAAAAAAAGTAAAGCCAAGTCCGTGGTTTGTGGTAATATCACTGATGAAACACCTTCTATGAAGACTTTTAAAGACTTTTATACCCTACATCAAAAAAAACTCATAGAGAGTATGTATGAAGATATTGATCTCTCGATGCGAGATTATCCCCTCCCTGCAGGAACTCATGGACTTTCCATGGTACGAGGTATGGTAACTGGAGGAAAAATGATTCGTGGGATGCTGGTTCTTATGAGTGCTCAAATGCACGGCGTACCCATAACAAAAGAACTGTATCATTTGGCGGGCGCTATCGAACTATTGCACGCGGGATTTTTGATTCATGACGACATCATGGATAATGACTATCGACGACGAAATCGAGACTCAATATATTATCAATACATAAAGGAAGGGCAGGAAAAAAATGCGGCAAATCCCGAGCACTACGGAGTATCTATGGCGATGTGTTTAGGAGATATGGTGTTCTTCCTCGTGTATGAAATCATTGCTAAACGGATTTCCGATCCTGAAAAAGTACAGTGCGTGACAGCGTATATCAGTCAAGAAGTTCAGCACGTAGGCCCGGCTCAAATGATGGATGCTTCGTATGGACAGATTCCTGAAGATCCCACAGAAGATGAAATCCAGCGAATTTATACCTACAAAACAGCTCATTACACCTTTTCACTCCCTCTTATTTTAGGGGGTACGTTTGCCCCGTCTATGCAGATTACCACACTGAAAGCCATTGGGAAAGAGATGGGTATTGTATTTCAATTGAAAGATGATGACTTGGGGATTTTCGGCTCATCAGACTCCATTGGTAAGGAAGTAGGTTCAGATGTTCGAGAAAATAAAAAAACCTTGCTCAGGCACTTACTCTTCCAATCAGTTTCCCCATCTGAGAGAGAAAAATTGCACACCATTTTTGGGAATCCTCACCTTTCTGTAAACGATCTCACATTCGTAAAAATCTGTATCGAGAAGACGGGAGTACGTGAAACTATCGCGCAGGAAATGAAATTAAGAAAGGAAAAAGCACTTGCCCTCATGAAGTCTCTTGATGATTCGGGCAAAATGACAGTTCTACTTGCCGATCTGATGTCATATATCATTTCTCGCACGAATTGATGTACGAGCTCTTAAAGCTATCTCGCCCTCGATTTTGGACATATCTTGCAGGTCCTTTCTTGATTGGATATGTTTTCGTTGCAACGCGAGGAGATTTCTTCGCTTTCAATTTTTGGTACGGCCTTTTTTATTTTTTGGTACCGGCAAACATATTTCTCTACGGAATAAATGACGTATTTGATCAGGATACGGATCACATAAATAAGAAAAAAAAAGGTCGTGAGCTTGTTGCAACAAAGGAAAATGCAACTCTATACAAAATTGCTGTCATCATTTCACTTATCCTTTCCATACCTCTCTTTGTGACATTGGCATATCTGGGAAAGCTTCTACTGATCGTGTTTCTGGGACTTTCTTATGCATACAGTGCTCCCCCATTTCGATTTAAAGCGCGCCCCGTACTTGATTTTACGAGTAATGTGCTCTACATTATTCCAGGGCTAATAGGGTTTGCCGAACTTACGGGAGTACTTCCTGTGTGGCAACTTCTGGTAGGACTAT
>CALESU010000181.1 GCA_937914905.1 uncultured bacterium | reverse complement strand
TGGATATACTCGCGCTATTGAAAATCTGCTCAAAAATCAAACCGAATATGGAATGGCTGCGGCCCGACCCGCGGGAGATATGGAGAAGGGGACATATGCATCTCTTTTTCCCCGTGATATTGGTGTTTCCACCCTGGGGATGCTTGCGTCAGGTCGAGAAGATCTTCTTGAGCTTGCACAAAAATCACTCATCTCCCTTATTGATTCGCAGTCTGAAAAAGGTCAATTTCCTCAAAATTATGTCCCGGAACAAAAAGAGACTCACTGGTGGATGCCGGGAACAATAGATGGCACGCTGTGGTGGAGTATTGCTTTTTTAGAGCTCATCAAACACACGGGTGATAGAGTTTTGTATCATAAATATCGCCCGCACTTGGAAAAAGCGTTCGTCTGGCTGACCTATCAAGACACCAATAATGACTGGTTGTTGGAACAAGGAGAAGCAGCGGGTTGGGATGATGAGATGCCACGAAATGGGACAGTGTTGTATACCAATGCACTGTGGTATTGGCTCGTAAAACTCAAGATTGAAGTGGAGAAGCGAGAAGATCTTATTCTCACGAAACAACGAATTCATGAAGGGGTAAATACGTTGCTTTGGGTGCATAAAAAGGATGATCGTGGAGTCAATTATATTCCCAACAATCAATACACCAAAGACATGGTGTATGCGGGAACAATGATCGAATACGCAAATGCTCAAGTGGTGAATGCTCCGTATTATTTGGGGTATTCATCCCACCGATCCTTCGAAATGCGGTGCGAAACATACGGCAATATTCTGGCGTGTTTGACTGGGCTTGCAGATGAAAAAAAGGCTCAGATGATTACGGATTTTATCATAAGATCAGGGACCAATCTCCCGTATCCCGTGAAAGTAATGTATCCTCCCATTTATCCCGGAGAGGCAGATTGGAGAGCGTATATGGCAAAAGGGAGACAGAATTATCCGTGGCAATACCATAACGGAGGAGTTTGGCCCTATGTCGGAGGATTTTGGGTGACATGGCTCGCAAAACAAAATAAAGTGCTTGCAAAAACAGAGCTAGAAAAACTTGCGGAAGCAAATGCGATCAATGACTGGGAGTTTAACGAATTCCTCCATGGGCAATTGGGAACTCCCATGGGTGTGCCATTCCAATCTTGGAATATGGCGATGTACATAAAAGCGTACAAGTCGGTACACTCATAGTTCAACTATCCAAAAAAGTGCGAGTGATATGGTTTTTTGACGTTTCGCGATCTGGTTATTCCGTGTCATCCCGCACTTGATGCGGGATCCAGTCTGGATTCCCGTTTTCCTGCCTGCCGGCAGGCACGGCACGGGAATGACAAGTTTTGACAATAACTTATGAACACTCTCACCTTTCCCACACACGAAGAATTATCCCAA
>CALESU010000180.1 GCA_937914905.1 uncultured bacterium | reverse complement strand
CGTTGACGGTGATATTACGTATGATCGTGACAAACAAGAATTTATTCGTCATGTACCTTTATCGATGCTTGTTTTAGAAACTGATAGCCCCTATCTTCTTACTGAACCGTATCGTTCTCAAAAAGCATACCCAAATGAACCCTGTCATATTTCCACGATTGCTCAAGAGGTTGCACGTGTACAAAACACAGACGTGAATATTGTAATTGAAGAAACTACCCTTAATGCATCACGTCTGTTCAATATATCAAATTAAAATCGTCCAAAAGCCACAAAAGCTCTGAATAGTTAAAAAAACAAGATCGAATAATTAGCTTTAGGCTTTTAAGAAGAGATACCTGACACTGCTTTAAAATTCTACGTTATTTGAGAGGATTAGATGGGCAACTACCGCAACCACGAAGCCCGTGATATATGAGTCCAAATACCACCCTAAGCATCCCCCAAGCACAAAAATGGTAACTTGCACCCAATCATTGAACTGATTTGCTATCCCAAAGGCAAAATGAATAGCCATTACGTATGCGATTGCAAGTAGTATGTAGATCGTCAAGTCCATTTCACAATTATTTTCAATTGACAACGTCCATTCCTGAATTAAGGTGTCGATTTTCTCTTTCACGCAAGATTCAAAAGCTGTACCCATTTGAGTTGGAATTGGGTTGGGTTGAATTCTTGCGCACGATCAAATGCTCGTATACTATACTTTTCATGTCGAACTGTATCAAAAAAGAGTTCCGTCATCTTTTCCGCAATATCTTTTGGATCGTGAGGATTGGCAAAATACCCAGCATCATGCGCAATTTCATGGAAAACAGGGATGTCTGAAAGAACGCTCGGAGTACTCATATATCCTGCTTCTATAAACGAATACCCAAATCCTTCGTCAAATGACACGAGTACGTTGATAGTCGCATGCTTATACAAGAGCTGAAGCTCCGCGTCAGACACAAATCCAGGGAAAATAAACCGATTATCATTCTTAGCGAGAGCGAGAAATTCAACTAAAGGACGTTGCCATGGATTGGGTTTTTGAGAGATTTGTGCTAGGTTGGAAGCGGTAAATACATTCCCTACGAAAACACAGGGAATATTCGTCATTTTAATTGCTCGGGCAAGGGAAGGAAGGTTTTTATTCCAGGTTGCGTCTCCCACGTAGATTGCGTACCCCTTCACGTTTTGAATGAGCTCATTGGGAGTTATGATCTTGGATGGTAGCTCAGTAAATTCTGGCTTGCTGTGCTCATCTACTTCATGAAATGGGTGATGATGGAGGGGAGACTCCTCAGACATATCCAAGTGAGGGGAAAACATGCGTGCTGCAGAGGGATATATTACGGTTATTTTATGATCTGGAACTTTGAGGAATGTTTGTATATCTGCTTTGCTCGCCATAGAATCAGTGACAATATGATCATATGTTTTGAGCGCACGCCTACTCAAAAATCGATACCACATACCCCTTAATCCCGTGGGGAACATGGACTTATATTTGAGAGGAATAACGTCATGGATCACTGCAATTTGCTTTTGTGTGTACCGTTTTGCAATAAGTGGCTTTGCAATAGGATTGAAAAAGCAGTTGAGAAGCGTCATATCGGGCCTTAGTACTTTCAAATCTGTCGTGAAATTGAAGTAGAGCTGATCAAATCCAGGGGGAGGATTAGACGATTTTGCTTGGAAAGCCTCATGGAGAGTTTGAAGGTACCGGCCTATCCCACGTACTTTACTTTGCGAATCACTTTGGGTAGGGTCATATACCGCAATCGTTTTCATAATCTTATTGTATCAGAAATATATAAACCATCTATTTATAGCTCATCTCATAACATGTCATTATGTATGACATACTGATATAAAGCTCTTTAAGCTCATACAATCTCTCTTAGGAGCTTAAATATACTATCTTGATAAAGGGGGAATCGCCGCAAGTATGATGATATATGTATTCAGAAAATCGGCAGACACATCGGCTCCTGACTGAGGCGTACATTCTTCTCGCACATCATAAATACTTGAACGATCTTGTGTTCTGGAAATAGGGTAATAAGATATATATTGATATTGTTAGATAGGGGTATTTTGAAAGAAGAAGATCTTAAACGGCGATGGGTGCTTTGATTGCGGGATGAGGATCGTAATTAGCTAAGGTAATATCTTCAAAGCGAAATGAAAAGATATTTGAAATAGTTGGATTTAATGTTATGGTTGGAAGATCGCGGGGTGTCCGGCTGAGCTGTTCTTTGACTTGATCAATGTGATTTGCATAAATGTGGGCGTCTCCAAACGTGTGAATGAATTCATAGGGAATGAGGTTGGTTACTTGCGCAATCATCAAGGTGAGAAGGGCATATGAGGCTATGTTAAAGGGAACTCCCAAAAATACGTCTGCACTTCTTTGGTACAGTTGGCACGAGAGCTTGTTCCCTGATACGTACATTTGAAACATGGTATGGCATGGTGGGAGGCCTGATTTTGCCATTTCATCAATGTCTGCCGCATTCCACGCACTCACGATCAGTCGGCGAGAAGTGGGGGAAGTGCGTATGTCATTGATTAAACGAGCAATTTGGTCAATTTCATTGCCTTGAGGCCCTTTCCAATGCCTCCACTGCACACCATACACAGGGCCAAGGTCTCCCCATTTGTGAGCAAACGTTGCGTCGGTACGAATTGCCTCAATGAATTCAGATTGAACGAGTGGCTTTTTTTTGAGTTTAGCCATCTCAGACAAGTAAAAACGATAGGGCCACTCGTCCCAAATATGTACATTTTGGTCGACAAGATACTTAATATTTGATTCTCCACGCAAAAACCATAACAATTCGTGCACAATTCCTCGCAAGAACATTTTTTTGGTTGTCAGAAGAGGAAATCCTTGCGTAAGGTCAAATCTAAGCTGTCTTCCAAACACCGAATAAGTTCCGGTCCCCGTGCGGTCATCTTTAAATGTACCGTGAGCGAGGATGTCCTCGAGAAGCTCAAGGTACGCATGCTCTGAAGAACGAGCAGATACTGGTTTTTGTACATTAGTAAGCATCTGTTTGATGTGATATGTAATAGTTATCCTGTACTACCAAACCCTCCGCGTGAGCTTGAGGTGATCGAGTTTACTTCGATAAATTCATCCACTCGAGCTATTGGAATTATTAGTCCTTGTGCAATCCGTTCTCCTCGCTCCACCAATACCTCCTCTGATGAAAAATTAATGACCTGAACACCAATTTCGTCTTTGTCTCCGTGATAATCCTGGTCAATGACTCCTATGCTGTTTGCTATCATCAAGCTTTTTTTTAAAGGAGTTGAACTTCGGCTTGCCAATATGAGCGCATATCCTTTTGGTACTTCAATTATTACATTGGCTGGTATGATCGTGGGCTTCCAGGGAGCTACGTTTGTCGAAACACGGGCATAGAGGTCAAACGCAACTGATCCCGAGGTTTGATATGCGGGGAGTGGTAATGTGGGGTCAATTCGGACGATTTTTACCTTCATATCGTAAGCATTGTACCATAATCCATCATTGCGGGCATCAAAAATAAAATCGACAACAGATTTTCATATTGTGGATAATTTGTGTATAAATATGGGTTAGTCGAAATGGGGATGTTTCCGTATGTACTCTGGGGGGGTATAGTATCATTGACACTGATTCATTGCAAAATCACCACAAAGAGCTGGTTTTTACGAAAGAACCGTTTGGGAAGGTTTCAACATGTGTCGACAAAGTACGCAGATGGGTAATCG
>CALESU010000179.1 GCA_937914905.1 uncultured bacterium | reverse complement strand
GTGATGATTTTTTCGAAATATGCAGACTGAGATACGCTTCGGGTGAGAAAAAATACGTCATCGGTTTTAATACCATAGTCTCTCACATATAGTTCCATCTTTTTTTAATGAAGTTCATGGATCGTGGCACGAACTTCTTCAAGAAACGCGTGTTCAAAAGATATGGGGGGAATATCAGGATCTGGGAAATAGCGGTAATCATGTGCATTTTCTTTTGAACGCTGCGAATAGGTAATTCCCTTGTCTTCATTGTATCCACGCGTTTCTTGAGGAGGCACTTTTCCTTCATCAAGGAGTTTGGCTTGACGTATTAATTCATAGTCGATCGCACGTTTGGCGAAATTAAATGAGTTGATATTTTTAACCTCAACTTTAAAAGCAGGGAGATCCTTCATCCGTTTCGCTTTATCAGGAATAATGCTGAGGGAGATATTGGGCTCCATTCGCATCGAGCCTTTTTCCATATCTGCATCAGACACTTCTAGATAGCGAATGATCGTGTGTAATTCTTCCAAAAACCGTTTCACGTCTTCAGAATTTTCAAATTGAGGTTCAGTTACAATCTCCACCAAAGGTACGCTTGATCGATTGAAATCTACAAGCGTATCTTCTCCCGCATGAGTAAGCTTTCCCGTGTCTTCTTCGAGATGAACACGAGTGATACCAAATCCCATAAGTTCTCCATTGACCGCAATGGGCTCGTCATACTGACTAATCTGATATCCTTTCGGCAAGTCTGGATAGAAATAGTGCTTTCGGTCAAACTTGGTGTTTTTATTGATAGTGCACCCGAGAGCTTGCCCGATTTTTATGGTCCATTCCACAGCCTGTTGATTAGGAACAGGGAGTGCACCTGGCATTCCAAGGCACACAGGACAGGTGTTTGTGTTTGGTTCTTTCCCAAAATAGTCCGCAGAACACTGACAAAACATTTTAGATTTTGTCTTAAGTTCTACGTGAATCTCTAAACCGATGACGGGAAAATAGTTAGGCATAACGTTCGAATCCTTTTTTAATAACACCGAAAAACTCCGTTTCCTGTTCAAATTGTTTAGAAATATTTAAGAGCGTTCCTTCATCAAAATAATTTCCCATAAACTGTAAACCAACAGGAAGGCCTTTGCTATCCAAGCCACAGGGAATACTGATTGCGGGGGTTCCGGCAACACACGCTGCTTCATTCAAGACATCCATTGTTTCTCCAAAAAAGGGATAATTCTCGAACTCACCCAAAGGTAGTGCGGTGATAGGGGTTGGTGCTGCAGCTATTACGTCTACCTCTGCAAATACTCGTTTTAGATCATTAATAATGAGCGTTTTGATTTTCTGAGCTTTTTTATAAAATGCATCGTAATATCCGTGCGAAAGAGTATATGTTCCAAACATCATCCTGCGTTTAGCTTCATTACCAAATGCGTCACGAGTATTACCAAACCGAATACCGTCATACCGACCTAAATTGGAAGACACCTCCGCTCTCTGAAGGATGGTGTACACAGAAATGGAGTATTTTGTATCAAGCAGAGTAACGGGTTTAATGGTGTGACCCATTTTTTTGAGAATCTCAA
>CALESU010000178.1 GCA_937914905.1 uncultured bacterium | reverse complement strand
TTCGTACTATCGGATTATCAACTCAAGGAAGTGTGAACGTATACCCTATTATTTACCCCGTTCTCAATGAATTATTTACCGAGATTGAGAAGACATCACTTCTGGTGCAGGAAAAATATCATGTTGCCCTAAAAAAAATATATTTTTTTAATTACGACTCGCATGTTGGGTACCTTCATGAAACGGTTCAAAATCGCCTCATGATACCTACCCAATCTTTCCCCCTTTCTTCTATATTGATCCCAAACACTATCACGCAATCATTTTCTCAATACCTTTCAACATTTGTACCAGTTATTGCAACTCATATCCGATGAAACGGAGAGTAAATTTATTCGCACGGCGTGAACAAACATCTCAACTCACCCTTCGTTTTTCTCAAGTACTCAAAGGGGGGCTGATTGGAGGGGCTATAATGGTGCTCGTTCTTACTCTATTTATTGGAGGATTTTTCATATTAAATGATCAATTCGGTTCAGCTCAAAACTCACTTTCTCAAATCAAGCGTTATATTTTACTCAATCAAGGATTTTCCCAACAGATACGTGAATTTAATTTTAAGCACAGCGCCTTGCAGTCTTTTTTGGAGCAAGATGCGGAAGGATATCTGTACTACGATTTGTTGAAAGGATTGTTTGAAAAGACGCAAGCAAGAGAGCAATTGATTGAGTTTTCTATAGACAACAGCCAGAAAGTGTCTTTTTCGGTACAATTTGAAAATTACGAAGATGCACTCTTATTTATTCAAGAAATCGAAGCACCTTCTTTTACTGAACCATTTCAATCTCTGTCCATAGGCTCATTCTCAGTAATGAATTCAGGAGATTCTTTGTATGAGCTTACGTTAGACGGTGTATTTATTCCCATCCATGCAACTCGATCTCAAGCAAATTAAACCCATAATCCGCCATAGAAGCTTTATTCCAACATTCATTGTTTTAGTGTTGGATTTTCTTCTTGTGTGCTCGCTTATTTTTGCGGGATACGCAACCTATCAAAAATTTACTGCGTACGAGCAGCTGAAATTGGAAATAATCCCTCAGAAAGAAACGGCCACTCTTATTCAAAATAATAAAGCCCTCCTTTCCCGATCCATCGAGTCATACAACGAGCTTTTAAACAGACTGGTTCCCAATGAAGAAACATACTTCATCGT
>CALESU010000177.1 GCA_937914905.1 uncultured bacterium | reverse complement strand
TGTATCCTTCTTTTTTTTTTTTTTTAAGAGATGAAGACCAGGCAAAAGTAAGCCTTCCAATGCCGGAGAAATATCCAACAGAATCGTCGAATACAGTCGTCCATACCCATGCAGGATACGGAACAAGAAGAGAAAATCCCCCTCCGCCCATATTAACCATTTCTGCCTGACCAGACAACACGATGTTCGGATTTACTTTTATTCCTCGTTTCGCAAGGATTGCATGCAACTTCACTTCTCCGCTTGATGTTGCCAAGTCTTGATCGCTCACTACCACACCATCAGTAAAAATAATTGCATTTCCCGTTTTTATATATGTATCAATTGCTTCAATATCAGCATCGGTGAACGTTGTGTTCACGTCATCAATCACAATAAGTGTTTTTGTATTTTTATCAAATGCTATTTTTTGAACTTCTTCTGAACCTTCTTCACTGGGTGCGGTAGGCGCCACTGGTTGTATGTCAAATAATCCTCCTGCAATTTGTTTAAATGCATCTAAGGGATCCTGTTGGGTATACATCCCCGCCGTTGCTCCCATCACAGAGACAACGGGAAGCTTTTCATTAGTCATTCGATAGAGTGCAGAGGTGAGACTGTACTCAAGGTTTTCTACGTCAAGAGCTTGCACAATTGTTTCAGTTTTTTCTCCCCGTGTAACGATAATGCCAAAATATATTTGCGTAACAGAAACCTCTCCTTGTTGTTGCTCACGCACTGGCAACCCAGAAATACCAACTTGTTCTAGCTTCATCACGGTTTCTTTGTCTTCGTTTGGATTAAATCGGTCAATTGCCACGCGGACGGACCTATTTGCACGCTCATATTCTCGCAAAAGATCAGTCACTTCGCGCTCAATGGGCTGAAGTCTAGCAGGAATATTATCTGAGGTATAGAGTGTAATGACTGTTTCTTTATCTAGTTTTGCCACTAATTTTCGAGTAGAGGGTGAGAGCGTGTATGCTTGACCTTTTGAGAGATCCATGCGGAGACTGATGTATGAAGCCAGCACATTTACCCCTAAAAATGCAATGATGGCAAAGGCTAAAATCGCGCTTTTTTTAAAACGATTCAAATGAAGCGTTTCGACAATATTCCAATTCGATTTTTGCTTTATTCTTTGTGCAAAATGGCGAATACGTTGTATGTGCTTTTTCATAGGAAATCGTATAGGGTTACTTTCGTTTTTCGATGTCTACGATTGTTAAAAATAAAAACAACAAGCTAAAAGAGATAAAGTACAATACGGCTCGAAAGTCAATAATTCCTTTAACAAATCCCGCGAGTTGCGTGGCGGGACTCAAGTAATTAAATACTCCTTGAAGTGCGGTTGGAATACTGCCTGAAGCAAAGTCCGTGGAGAAAATGATCAAAAAGAAAATCGTGACGACCGATGCTAAAAATGCCACGATCTGATTGCTCGTGAGCCCAGAATAGAATAGTGAAAGAGCCACGTATCCGCAAACCATAAGCATAACACCCAAGTATCCAACCAAAATCTCGGGCAGATATATACTACTCCCCACTTCCCCTGTGAGAACAAGAAGAGATAAAGGCAACCCTACGGTAAGAAGCAGTCCTATGCCAGTCAAAATGACACTTGCAACAAATTTTGCTCCGATAATCTGAGCCTCGGATATGGGGAGACTTAAGAGAACTTCAAGGGTATTGGTACGTTTTTCTTCAGCAATCATGCGCATAGTAAGGGCGGGAACAAAAATCATCAGAAGCCATGGTAAAACATCAAAAAAGGGTCGCATGGAAGCTGACCCGTTCACAAAAATATCCTTTACATACATGAAGTTTGCAAACACCGCAAATAAGGTTATGACAATATATCCCAATGGATTATTGAGATAAAATGCGAGTTCTTTGCGGATTAATGATTTCATACCCAATTATTGGACCAATTTTTTAAACAACTTTTCGACCGCTCCTGCGCGTTTTGGCTTTTCGCCGTCATACACTACTGTTCCCTTTGCGATTATGATAAGTCTATTTGCGACATCTTCAACTTCAGATAAAATATGCGTAGAGAAAATAATGATTTTTCGTGTGGCGATTTTGATAATGAGTTTTTTAATTTTTTCTTGTTCTATCGGATCTAAGCCTGAAGTTGGTTCGTCTAAAATAAGAATGTCCGGGTCTCCGATAAGTGCAGCGGCTAAGCCAACGCGTTGACGATATCCCCGAGAAAGCTCTTCTATCTTTGCAGTGAGTTTTTCCTCAATATCCACACTCGATATAATCTTTGCAACAATCTCTTTATCATTTACATTCTTGAGGTCTGCAACAAATGAGAGATATTCTTGCACTTGCATTTCTCCATACAAAGGATTGTTTTCAGGTAAGTATCCGATATGCGTAAGTGTCTGGAGACGATTGGTAATGGGGTTTGATTTTAAAATCTCAACCGTTCCACTTGTAGGGTGAATCAAGCCCATGATCAGGCGCATAGTTGTTGTTTTACCTGCGCCATTGGGTCCCAAAAATCCAATTATGTCTCCTTTTTTTGCACCAAATGACACGTCGCGAACGGCTTGAACTTCGCCGAATTGTTTGGAGACCTTCTTCAGTTCAATCATATGGTTACGATTTATTCTTCACAACATCTGCAGCACTGCTTATCGGTATGTTTTTTATTATGAGAGCCATCACACCTACCATCTGGATTTTTTGAACATCCGCAACTACACAAAGAGATTTTCTTTCCCGATTCCACGTTCTCTAGCACGTGAGGAGAGCGAGTATCACCATTTTTTATTATTGTGTAAGAATCTGCCATTGTTTTGAAGAACAAATATCTATGTACGATTAGTGAACTACATTTAACTACGAATCGCGCCGTATGTCAAGCAGATCAGGTCTCTTTGCAATGGTCTGCGCATACGCTTGCCGGATCCTCCATTTACGAATTTCTTCATGATTGCCATTTTGCAATAATTCGGGAACTTCAACTCCCTCAAAAGCTACCGGCCGGGTGTAGTGTGGATACTCTACCAACTGCACTTGGTGGATGTGATTTTTTTTCAAAAATCCAAGCTTTTCGTCTTCGCCACAAATTTCAATTAATGTATCTACGCCAACAGAATAAAAACTCTCTTCAGCTGTAGATTCACTTTTTTTCAAAACGCCAGGAATGAGCCGCACAACAGAGTCCGCAATCGCGCATGCGGGGATTTCTCCGCCGGTAAGTACATAGTCGCCGAGTGAAATTTCTGCATCAATGTGAGGCATCACGCGCTCATCAAACCCTTCGTAATGTCCTGCGACAATGACCAAATGATCAAGCTTTGCATATTCGTAAGCCGTTGACTGATCGAATCGTTTTCCTTTTGCAGAAGTGAGAATGACTTTTGAGCCTTTCTTTTTTTTGGGGATGACTGACTTGATTGCAGGCACCACAACATCTGATCGAATCACCATTCCTGCTCCCCCTCCATACGGCCTATCATCAACTGACCCATACTCATCCACTGCAAAATCGCGGATGTTGATGTAAGAGATCTCAAGATGTCCTTTTTCAACAGCTCGCTTCATGATGCTTTCTTGGAAAAACGCTCGAACCATATCTGGAAACAGAGTGATTATGGAGATTTTCATACGGGTATTGTATCAGGAAAATGTCTGTTTCAATTCTCAAGCGCCGACAGGTGGCCGAGCTGGAGGGTACCGACAGCGCGCATCTCGACGAAGTTGAGGAGCACTGGCGGGAGGATAAGCGAGGACGGAATCTGTCGGCGAACAATTCAGGTACAATACTTACTATCAATGAAACACGGAGTGCTTTTTCTTATTAAGATTTATCAAAAAACTTCTTTCTTTCACGGCCACATTTTCCAAGTACTTTCCGGTGGAAAAAATGTCTGTCGTTTTACGCCTACCTGCTCTGTTTATATGTATCAAGCCGTAGAGAAATATGGCGCTGGAAAAGGTGTATGGCTAGGGATAAAACGATTAGCACGGTGTAATCCATGGAGTGCAGGAGGCCATGACCCCGTGTCTTGATTTGATTTCTCCCTTCTCTTCTTCTCGATATTTTTTGAGTGTATTTTCCCCTTGCATTTCCCTTTTATTACTTCTATAATTAGCAGAAGATACTATCAATTGCTAATTTAAATAATGCAAATGAATTATCAGCCTCCGGAGGAACAAAAAGACCCCATTGAGGCATATACCATAAACTTTACAGACAAGGCTAAAAAAGGAAAAATTGACCCGGTGATTGGTCGCGATAATGAGATCCGTAGAGTAATCCAGATCTTGTCTCGCCGAACCAAAAATAATCCGGTACTTCTCGGTGATCCCGGTGTGGGAAAAACCGCAATAATCGAAGGATTGGCTCAGCGAATCATAGATGGAGATGTTCCCGATACACTCAAAAATAAGGAATTGCTTTCACTTGACCTTGCAGGCCTTCTTGCAGGAGCCTCATACCGAGGCGAGTTTGAACAACGATTGAAAGATCTATTGAAGAAAGTGACTGACTCAAATGGAAAATATATCTTGTTTATCGACGAACTCCACACGCTAGTCGGTGCAGGGGGAGGGCAAGGAGCTGTAGACGCATCAAACATGCTCAAGCCCGCGCTTGCTCGGGGTGAGTTGCGAGCGATTGGAGCAACGACTATCAAAGAATATCGTCAATACATTGAGAAGGATCCTGCCTTCGAACGTCGTTTTCAGCCCGTTTTTATCGAACAACCATCGAAGGAAGACGCTCTGGCAATCCTTCGCGGTATCAAAGAAAAATATGAAGTACATCATGGAATCAAAATCAGCGATGACGCTCTCATTGCAGCGGTAGACCTTTCCACGCGCTATATTGCAGATAGATTCCTCCCGGATAAAGCAATTGATCTCGTGGACGAGGCTGCAGCTTCAGCAAAGATTGAGGTTGAATCAATGCCCACTGAGCTTGATGAAAAGCGAAGAAAAATCATGCAACTGGATATTGAACTTGCGG
>CALESU010000176.1 GCA_937914905.1 uncultured bacterium | reverse complement strand
AGAAAACTCCAGACTGGCAGTATTACCCCCAGATCAGAGGTTAAGCCTCTGAATTTTAAAGATAACTTACCTATCCGCCTACACGACCCTTTACGCCCAATTAAACCGGATAATGCTTGGGGCCCACGTATTACCGACGCTTCTGGCACGCAGTTAGCGGCCCCTTTCTAGTATAGTACCGTCAAACATAGCTTACGCTGTGCCTTCTTCCTATACCACAGTAGTTTACGCTCTTTCGAACTTCATCCTACACGCAGTGTCGCGCGGTCAGGGTTTCCCCCATTGCCGACGATTCCTGATTGCTGCCTCCCGTAGGAGTGGGGGCCGTGTCTCAGTCCCCCTCTGGCTGACCACCCTCATGAGGCCAGCTACCCGTCATAGGCTTGGTGCGCTATTATCACACCAACTACCTGATAGGCCGCAGGTCTCTCCCTTGGCGTCCGAAGACTTTACTCCAACAAAGTTGGAGACCATAGGGCATTACCCCACCTTTCGGTGAGCTATTCCCTACCTAGGGGTAAGTACCTACGTGTTACTCAGCCGTCCGCCGCTTCCTCGAAAAGAGCAAGCTCTTTCCAAGGCAACGCTCGACTTGCATATCTCAGGCGCACTGCTAGCATTCATCCTGAGCCAGGATCAAACTCTTAAAAAAAAGTTCAATCCTCTAAAAGATTGAATGTTTGTTACGGAAATTCCATATACCAAAGCGCAAGCGCATGGTACGTGGCAACTTCCTAACCCGATTACTCAACTAAAAAACTACTCGTTTTGTTAATGTGCTCTAAACCGAACCACTATTGTAGTCAATCGGAAATCGATTGTCAACAAGAGAAATTCTGTATCAAGAGAGAGTATAGAAGTTGTCTACTTTTCTCTAAACCTTTCTAGCTATGAGAAGTATATGATCCTCCTTGTGAAAAGTCAAACGCAATCTAGTAGGTAGGATTTGCAATTTGATAGATTGTTTGCTTATCTTGGTCCAGCTTAATCATGCCGAAAATAGTTGCATCTGCATATTGTTCAACAACATAGGTTTCAATCTCAAGTTCTTGAGTGAAAAACCTATCAATCCCCGGAATTCCTGCCATTTTCCCGGTCAGTGCGATGCCATTTTTAAATATGGCATCTGCAACTTCGGGCTGAGCTCCTTCAATGAGTTCTCGAGTTGCGTCCACAACATGATGAAATTGGCTAATAAGTGCTTCTCGAACATCGGACGATTTTAACTTGATGGATTTGGGAAGACCTGTTTCAAGTGATTTCCCCCTCACGGTAAGTGTTTTTTCTTCATCGGTAAAACGGAGGAGATCGATCTTCAGAGATTCACAGGTATTTTCGCCCAGCACAATGCCGTGTTTGAGATACGTGTAACTCGCAATTTGTTTATTCATATGTTCGCCCGCAGTCTTGAGTACTCGCTGTCCCACAATTCCTCCACCACTTACGACGCTCACTTCAAGAAGTCCGCCTCCTAAATCAATAATGAGTCTTGGCTCGTGAGAAAAGATCTGAAATCCACAGCCAGCTGCAGTGGCAAGTGCGCGGTCAATCATCGTAACATGGGTGCAACCCGATTTTTGTAACGACTCTTCAACGGCTTTTCGTTCAATTTCAGTTGCGATGGAAGGAGTTGCGGCAATTGCATGGATAGGAGGTTTAAATATGGCAAACTGCTCAAGGTATGGCATGATGGAAAGGTCTATGCAGTGTCTCAAATAGGCAACTTCGGCATCAAAATCCGCAAGAATTCCGTGAGTAATTGGCCGTTCGATCGAGAGAAAGTCAGGTGTTTTCCCTACAATCGTTTTTGCTTCGTCACCAAAAAACATGTATTCTTTCGTTCTTGAGCTATATCCCACATAGGTTGGTTCTCGGTACACCACACCTTTTTTCTTGATTGCTATCCGAGTATTGGTGGTCCCTAGGTCAAAGTAGGTCTGAAACGAAGAAAAAAACGGAATACGGATATCTTTGAGGTTGGGTATAATGAACATACGGTTTATAGATTATAGTATCACATTATGTTGATTTCACTCATTCAGTATCTCTATTTCGGACTCATTATTCTTACTCCTCTCGTCATGAGCTCTCAGACGACTGAAATGTTTGAATTCAACAAAATGATCCTGATTTATGCAAGTAGTATCTTGATTGGCACACTTTGGACAATTCATTATATCGTATATCGCCCTAAAGTTCAGATTCCCCCGCTTTTGCTTGCTCTTGCTGGATTTATCGGGATACAAGGAATTGCAACAATCTTCTCTATAGACCAACACACTTCTTTGTACGGATATTACGGTAGGTGGAATGGCGGTTTACTATCACTTATCTCGTATGGAGTTTTAGCATTTGTACTCGTACAGTTTTTTGATAGAAAAGCAGTCATTCGATTATTGTTAACGTCTCTCATTACTTCAGGAATCGTACTTTTATGGGGCATCCCAGGGATATTTGGCGCAGACCTTTCTTGCTTGGTGTTTGTGGGTGAATTGTCCAATTCATGCTGGACAGCGCAATTTCAACCTGCTGTTCGCATGTTCTCCACATTGGGCCAACCCAATTGGCTGGGAGCATATCTAGCGTTTCATTTTTTTATCGCTCTCTTTTTCCTGTACCGATCGTTTGTTGAAAGAGAGAACGATGAATCGCGACTTATTTCTTGGTATCACCATCTGAAACCAACCGCGCTGACATATGTGTACGGCTCTTATCTTCTATTTAATACGTATGGTATTTTGGCTACCAAATCTCGTTCTGCCCTCCTTGCAGTTTTGGTAAGCGGAGCAATTGGACTGGTGTTTTTCCTTACTGCACGGGTAAAAGCTCAATTAAAACTTTTGTATCGAGTAGTTCTCATTTGTGCCATTCTTTTTTCAAGCTATCTTATCGTTTCTTGGGGAAGTATCCGAATGGCAGATGACGTTCCCGAACATTTGCAAATTACCGACTCATTTCAAATTCGAGAAATTGTATGGCGAGGAGCGCTTGAACTTGGGTTTCGCTATCCTTTTTTTGGAACAGGGCCAGAAACATTCGCATACGCATATTACTTTACTCGTCCAGAGGCGCACAATCTCACTTCAGAATGGGATTTTATTTATAACAAAGCGCATAATGAGTTTCTCAACACATTTGCAACTTCCGGCTCGTTTGGATTTGTGGGATATGTTGGACTAATCATTTTTGCCTACCTGGTATTTGGGAGAAAATCAAACGGCAAAACAAAAGCGATGGGAGAAATTGGGTTTTTCTTGGCTCTTTCGTACAGTACGATCTTGCTCACCAATTTCTTTGGATTTTCCACCTCCACGCTTCAACTGGGATTTTATCTTCTTCCAGCACTTTTTCTTGCATACAAAACTGAGTATGTATCAGAAATAAAAAACAAGGGAAATATTCAGCTCATGAATAAATTTCTTATTACCGGAGTCATAATTATGGGAATATTTACCACTTGGAATCTTATTTCCTATTATCGAGCGGATCGGATATATAAATCTGCTCAAGTGGCGCTTGCAGAAGATAAGTATCAACTCGCATCTCAGCTTTTAGTTCGTGCGATCCGTCTCAAATACGAACATGTGTATGAGGATAAACTCTCCTCTGCCATGGCCCAACTTGCTCTTGTTTCTCAGTTTGAGCAGGACAGTGCGAAAAAAGACGACTTGATCACTCTCTCCAAACAAACACAAGAAAGCGCGCTTGAGAAATCTCCGCAGAATATCTTTTATTATCGGACCAAAGCACGTAATCACTATCTGTATTATCAGATATCAGGGGACATGAAAGATCTCGATACTGCAGTAAAAAGCATGGAATATACAACGATACTTGCTCCCACAGATGCACAAAGTTATTATATGACTGGACTCTTTTATCAGCTTTTGGCAGAAGAAAGTAAAAACGTGAAAGACCACGAAAAAGGGCTTTCCTTTTTGAGAAAAGCCCTTGAGTTAAGACCAAGCTATGTTGAAGTAACTGAATTACTCCAAAACACATTCTAAAATTCTGTTACG
>CALESU010000175.1 GCA_937914905.1 uncultured bacterium | reverse complement strand
TTCATTGACCATATAACCAGCAGCATCGCCTTCAAATGTATTGCGTTGATTGGAAACCAGCCGTTGCCGGTAATCGATCATCCGCAACTCCTCCATCGGGTTTAAACCAATGTGGCTATCCGTGCCAATACACCAACGGCCCTTTAGTTTCACATACTCCCGCATCCGGAAAATACCATCACCTAAATTACCTTCTGTAGATGGACACAAGACAACCGTTGCTCCTGATTTTGCCAAGGTAGTGAGCTCGCTATCATCGAGATGAGTTGAGTGCACCAGATTGAATCGCTCATTCACATCCAGGTTTTCGAGCAGCCATTGCATCGGGCGTTTGCCACAATACGCCAGACAGTCAGCCACTTCTTTTTTTTGCTCAGCAACATGAAGATGAAAAGGCAAATCCGAAGGTCCTTGCTTAAACGTTGTTTTGATATCGTTCAAATCAACGGCTCGCAATGAATGCACACTAAAACCCAGTGCGGCCCCATTGTAATTTTTTAGAATCGTTTTAGTAGACTCAAACAGTTTAAAATAGTCATCCACTGTTTTTGAAATAAATCTCCGCTGTCGGGGTTGCGGATCAAGACCAAAGCTACCTTTCTGATAAAAGACAGGTACAAGGGTGATTTTTATTCCAGCAGTTTTTGCTGCAGAGATCATTCGTGTACCCATTTCGGCAAGATTACTATAAGGCTTTCCATCCTTATCGTGATGCAGGTAATGAAACTCAGCAACGTGTGTATATCCATGACGCACCATTTCAGCATAGAGAATAGCTGCTATTGCTTCAGCCTGATCAGGATCAACCGAAAGCGCACATTGATACATAGCTTCGCGCCAGGTCCAGAAATCATCCGAAGTTCCTGCCGGATGATTCTCGGCAAGGCCGGCCATTGCATATTGAAATGCATGAGAGTGCGCATTCTGAAATCCGGGAAGTGCAAGACCTAAAACTGATTCAACAGCTATTACTTGAGCAGGGGGTTGACTTGATAAATAAGCAATCAATCCACTTTTATCAACGCCTACATAGGCAGGTGAAAGCCAACCGTTCTTTTGGAGAAGGGATTCAAATCTAAAGTATTTTAAACTTATCAAGTGCATGCGACAGGTCGCTCCTATGGAGCTTATTCAAAAATAATAAACGTTGCTACTCAACCCCACCCCTCTCCCCGGGGAGAGGGGTGTCCGAGGTACGAGGACGGGGTGAGGGACTATTCGCATTCATCTTATTTTCTTTGAATAGCTGATTTTTAATAAAGTTCAACACCTCATTCATCCTACTACTAACCTGATCATTCGTAAATCGGATTATTTTAATTCCATATTCCGCAAGATATTCTGAACGCTGTTGGTCATACATAATTTGCTCCTTCTTCATATGAATCCCTCCATCTACCTCAACGCCAAGACGCACTTCTTCACAATAGAAATCAAGAATATATCCTTGTATAGGTTGCTGTCTCCTAAATTTTAAATTGTCAAGTCTTCTTCCGCGCAATTCTTTCCACAAAAGTTGTTCTGCTTCAGTCGGAATCTTTCTCATCTCACGGGCGTGACCAAGGATTGCGTCTGTGGTCTTATCCCTACTCCAAACTTCAACTTCTCGATTTATTTTATCCTTGGGCGTAGACATTCGGTTTGTTTGTTGTAAACAATCCCTCACCCCCGGCCCCTCTCCCCAGGGAGAGGGATGTCCGAAGGACGGGGTGAGGGATTAATTCAGTTGTTCAATCAACTTTTCAAATACTTGCTTCAGTAATTCCTGCATTTTCGCAGCG
>CALESU010000174.1 GCA_937914905.1 uncultured bacterium | reverse complement strand
CGACGAGAAACGGGCTCTTTTTTGACACCTTCCTCAGGTGAAACAAGATGTCGGAATGATGCGAGTACAGAAACGAGTTCGCGTAACTCTTGAACGCTTATGTGTTGTTCCGTGTCCGTGCTTGACGTACCCGTTTCGATCAAAAATCCATCGTAGAGAAAATCTCCCGAACTTGTTTTCATGCGCGCCGCTTCTACAACCGCGCCCACGATATGAGATCTTAGCTTGGGACCAAACGAATGGCTTGGATCAAAAAAGAGCTTAGCTCCGGAATCTTCTTTGACCCGTTTAGCAATGGTGTGGACCACCGCGCTGCGGAAATCCCCCTTATCGGGTACATCAACTCCTCGATGAATGAGAATAATATCTCCGTCAATTCCTGATGCGTATTTGACTAATCCCGCCCATGTTTTTTCCATCGTAGTTTTTCCTAGGTAATCAGGGTGATCTGCGTGATGCAAATGATCTCCGATCCACTTCCCATTTTTGATTCCGATATGCCAACCATTTCGCTTTGCAAATGCTGCCATGTGTTCGATTTGCCAACCTAACTGATTGACTGCTGGATTCCAGGGAAGAAACTTTCCCTTCCCCACTCTTCCTTCGAACGATGGGAGTTGAATCACGGGATTCATAACTTCGG
The DNA here is from genome assembly GCA_937914905.1 of uncultured bacterium. Lineage (GTDB taxonomy): Bacteria > Patescibacteriota > Microgenomatia > UBA1406 > GWC2-37-13 > UBA1450. Next base: position 662 of record CALESU010000174.1, on the reverse strand, counting down.
TTGCGATCATCATTCCTGTTTCTCGAACTATCTCTTCAGCAATAAGTGCACTTGGAAGGATTTCCATATCCTTTATACTTCCGCCCTCCATGAGAATGTTCATATTTTTCTGGTATATCTGAAAATCCATACCCATGCCTTCCCCTTTCGTATCAAGATCTGTGCGAGATTTAAGACCCACGATACGAGTTCCTGCGATTGCTCGCTTTTTTTGTTTAGAAATGTCCATGGCTTCGATTTCTGCAATCTCTCGAATTTCTTTAATATTGTGCTCGTCAACCGAGCATGGCCCTGCGATTATGGTTAGATGCATATTGTTCATATTTGCTTTTAATAATTTATAAGACAAAAAAAACCCCGCCTGATTCAGGCGGGGTGGTATTGACTGTTAGTTAGGCACAGTACTCCACGCCGCCGGAGCGGGTAAAGTAAAAGTAAAAAAACTGGGTATTAAGTACCTGTGCCATCCTTTCATTATAGCAAATATGTAGCACGTGTCAAATTAGAGGAGAAATATCACACCCATTCCAACCACGATCATACCCATTCCCGCCATGAAAATGGGGATGAGATTTATTCCAGAAACAGGCGGGGGTGGGGCTGTAGGAGCTAAAGTCGGGGATAATTGAGGACTCTGAGTTATGGAAAGAAACGGCGAGGGC